>SKYZ01000086.1 GCA_007127625.1 Aquisalimonas sp.
GTCTTCCGGGCCTTCTCGCGCCGCTTGCGGCGGGAGACCATGGGCGGGCACTTGTGCTCGTTGAAGTACGTCACCTGGCAGTCCAGGCAGTAATGGCATTCGTTGGGGTTGATGCGCCCGTCCGGGTGGATGGCCTTGACCTCGCACTCGTTGGCGCAGATCTGGCAGGGCGCACCGCACTCCTGGTGGCGCTTGAGCCAGTCGAACAGGCGGATGCGCGCGGGGATCGCCAGCCCGGCACCCAGCGGACACATGTAGCGGCAGAAGAACTTGCGGTTGACGATGGAGATCGCCAGCAGAATCACCGCGTAGAGAATGAACCCCCACTCCCGTTGCCAGCGCATGGTCACCGCGGTCTTGAACGGCTCCACCTCGGCGTACACTTCGGCGGTACTCAGCGAGTGCAATGAGATGCCGAACAGGGCCAGCAGGATCATGTACTTGAGCGCCCAGAGCCGCTCGTGTAGGGCCCAGGGCAGCTCCAGTTGCGGCACTTTGAACCAGCGTGCCACCTCGTTGATGAGCTCCTGCATGGCGCCGAAGGGGCAAAGCCAGCCGCAGTAGACCGCTCTGCCCCAGAGCAGCAGTGTTGCCGCGACGAAGGTCCAGAGGATAAACATCATCGGGTCCATCAGGAACGTGGACCACTGGAAGTCCGAGAACAGGGAGTTGGTGAAGGTGAAGATGTTCACCACTGACAGCTGTGCCAGGGCATACCAGCCGATGAACACCACCGTGTACACCAGGAACCCGTGGCGGACCCAGAACAGCAGCCGTGGGCGGCGCGCCAGCGGATCCTGGAACAGCAGGATCAGGGTCAGCAACAGCAGTCCGGCACCGAGCACGGTGATGTGCATCACCCGGTCTTCCCAGACGGACACCCACAGCGGCCGGTCGTCATCTTCGGCCATCTGCGCCGGCGGCTCGGGGTAATCGAAATAGGCCTCTGGCGGGTCGTAGTCCAGGTGGAAATTCACGAAATCGGTGTCCAGGGCGCCTACCTGGCGACGCACCAGCAGCTCGATCTCCCAGTGGCGGCCCGGATCGAGGCCGTGTTCCTCGCGCACGACGAAGATGTCCCGCTCGTTGAACGATGGCGCATCCTCCACCACCAGGCGCGGAGCGCGAATCAGATCAGCGTCGCGGAACTGCACGGCGCGGTCGCCCTGCAGCAACTGGATACGGTCGAAGATGCCGCCGCGGACGAACCCCGAGCCCTTGAATGAGTAGCGGCCATCGGCCATCAGCATGACCGCGTGCTCGCCCTGGTCGAGCCTGCTCATCAGCTGCTCGTAACGGTCGTCGCCGATGAGATTGCGCCCGATCATGGGCGCATTGAGATAGGCGGCGTAGAGGTCGATGAAGGTGTCGTCCTCAGCGCCCTCCGGTGCCGTATCCACACCTTCGGCATCCGTGCCCACGAAGGCCTCGTCCACTTCACCGCGGGTGAGGTACAGATTGCCGATGGCACCGGCGTCCTTGAGTTCCTCCCAGCCCGCCGGCTCGTAGACGTCCTCACGGACAGTGGCGGCCTCCACCTGCGGCACCGCGTCCGGGTCCACCAGGCCATGCGCAACGGCCATCTGCCGGGCACCGCGCATGATGGCCTCGCCCATGACCACCACCGTCACGGTGGCGCCGGAGACGCCGTCCACGTACTCGTAGCCCTCGCGCTGGCGGGGCGAGAGCCCAACGCGCACGCGCTCGCGGATGGTCTTGCCTACGTACTGGCCGACGAACTCCTCCAGCCGTGACTCCGGGACGCCGACCAGCATGATCGGCTCGCTGTGGTCGAGGACGCGCACGCCGGTGACGACGCCGTCCATATCCAGGCCCACCAGCATGTTCACGGGTTCGCCGGAGTAGGCGGGAATCGGCGTCACATCCTTGGTCTCGAACACCAGGCCGATCTGTTCGTCGCCGCGATAGATGGCAACCGCCGGCGGATCCCCCGCCGGCTCCGCGACTCCATCCGCGTCCGGGAAGAAGCGTTCGGCGGCCTGCACTGGCAGGGCCAGCAGCAGCACGCACACAAGCACTGGCAACCAGACCGGACGCGGGATCATCGACACGACTTACTCCGCGGGTTCCTGCTCGGAGAAGTAGACCGCGAGGTCGGCGATATCCTGATCACTCAGGTTCTGGGCCTGCGGCGTCATCTGCGGCTCGTCGATGTCACCGTCCCGGTAGGCGGTCAGCAGATCGGCCAGCTCCTGGGCATTCCGCCCAGCCAGGTGCGGGTACATGGACGGCATGTTGCTCCTGCCCTCCGTGCCGTGGCAGGCCATGCAGGAACTGGCCAGGCGGTCGCCGCGCGCGGCGTCGCCGTCCACTGCCAGGGCATTGCCCGAGAACATACTGCCCATGCCGAAAACGAAGGCGGAAAGTGTGGCGAAACCGTACTTGGTCATGGCGTTGATTCCTCTGCTATGTTGCCGGGAAGACTGTTGCAGCAGTCGACCCGAATCGTCGGTACGGGTGAATGGTAGAGAGAGGGGGGAGTACTCCGACTTGACCAGTATCAAGAACGGGTTCGAAGGGCGGAGTGCTACTACTTAATGGGTAGAAATCGAGGATGTGTTCATGACCAATGGAATTGCTGCCCCGTTCCGGCGCACCGGCATCGAATCGCCACGCCGCCTGGTGGAGGAATACGCCTTCATGCTGGAGGACATTCCGGAACTCATCCGCATCCGCATCTACGAAGGGTTGAAGGAGAGCTGGATCGAGACCGACCAGAGCCACTATCTGCAGGCACCGGGCATGTCTCTGCCCGCGATTTCCGACACGCAGCGCTACCGCAACGTGAACGAGGCGCTGGACGACGTTCTCGAGGATTTCACCAAGGGCTACCACGCCGCCAGGAATGCAGGCCACACACCGGACATCGCCTGGCTGCTTCCCAATCGCTACTTCCGTTGACGCGAGATCGCCGGCGGTCCCCGACTCCGGGCACCGCCGGCATGACGAGACGACTCAGGCACGGGAAGCCGCAGGTTCCAGGATATCGTGGACCCAGGCGTCCACCGTCGCCACGGCCTCCATGGGGACCGTGTGGCCGGCGGTGAACTCCTGCCATTCCACTACGTACCCGTGTTCCCTGAGGCGATCGCGTCCCCGGGCGGCATCCGCCATGGGGACGGCCTCGTCTTCCGTGCCGTGGATCATCAGGATCGGCGTGTTCGCGTTGGCGGGATGCCGCTCATCCGCCAGGCGCTCCGGCAGCAGCAGCTCACCGGAGAGCACCACGATACCGGCCAGCCGGTGCGGGTAGCGCAAGCCACAGTGCAGCGCCATGGCACCGCCCTGGGAGAATCCGCCCAGCACGATATGCTCTGACGGCATACCACGCCGACGTTCCCCGTTCAGGAGACGGTTGATGCGGCCGGCGCTCTCGCTGATGCCCGCCTCGTCCGGTGGAACATCCGCGGGATCACCGAGGACGTCGTACCAGGCCCGCGCCGGGCGCCCTCCGTTGACGGTTATGCGCCGGAGCGGGGCATGTGGCGCCAGGTGGTGCAATCCCAATTCCCGGGAGTGGCGCATGTTGGTGATCAGTCCATCCATGTCGCTGCCACCGACGCCCAGCCCGTGCAGCCAGACAATGCTCGCCACCACCTGCGCGCGGGTATAGACCTCGATAAGATCCTGCTCTTCCTGATAACCCCTGTTCATGAATCCTTGCCGTTGCCAAAAGCGGGAGGGAGCGGCCAGAATGCCGGCGCACCACGGATGGTACCTTGATCCAGCGCAAGGGAAACGATGAACGACTTCCGAGCGTCCGGTGACGGGGCCGCATTGTTCCAGATCAAGACGCACGCCTGCCCGTTGCGGGTATCCTGCGTTCCACGCTGCCTGCCCGGGAACACGAAAAACGGAAACTGGACACGCCAATGACCACACAACTGGATGAAAAACTGCAGCCCATCTATCAGGATGTTCTCAATCGCAATCCCGGTGAAGCGGAATTCCATCAGGCCGTCCATGAAGTCCTGGAAAGCCTCGGGCCGGTGCTGAGCAAGCACCCCGAATTCGCTGATCGAAAAATCATCCAGCGCCTGTGCGAACCGGAGCGCCAGATCATCTTCTGCGTGCCCTGGCAGGACGACAACGGCGAATACCAGATCAACCGCGCATTCCGTGTCGAGTTCAACAGTGCCCTTGGGCCGTACAAGGGCGGCCTGCGTTTTCATCCCTCGGTGTATCTCGGCATCGTCAAGTTCCTGGGCTTCGAACAGGTACTCAAGAACGCCCTCACCGGCCTGCCCATCGGCGGTGGCAAGGGCGGTAGCGATTTCGACCCCAAAGGCAAATCCGACTCGGAAATCATGCGTTTCTGCCAAAGCATGATGACGGAGCTCTACCGCTACCTGGGCGAATACACGGATGTCCCCGCCGGGGACATCGGGGTGGGGGGGCGCGAGATCGGCTATCTGTTCGGCCAGTACAAACGCATCACCAACCGCTACGAGTCCGGGGTGTTCACCGGCAAGGGTCTGGACTGGGGCGGCAGCCGGGCGCGCAAGGAGGCCACCGGGTTCGGCACCGTCTACTTTGTCGAGGAAATGCTCAAGGCCCGTTCCGATTCCTTGGACGGCAAGACCTGCGTTGTCTCCGGGTCCGGCAACGTCGCCATTTACGCCATGGAAAAGGCCCGGGATTTCGGCGCAAAAATCGTCGCCTGCTCGGATTCCGGCGGTATCGTCGTGGACGAAAAAGGCATCGATCTCGAGACCGTCAAACGCATCAAGGAAGTCGAGCGCCGAAGGATTCAGGCCTACGTCGAGGCGCACCCCCACGCCCGTTACGTGGAGGGTGGCAATATCTGGAGCGTGCCGTGCCAGGTGGCGCTGCCCTGCGCAACCCAGAACGAACTCAATGGCAAGGACGCGGCGAGGCTTGTGGAACAGGGGTGTATCGCCGTGGCCGAGGGCGCCAACATGCCCACCACCACCGAGGGCATCCGCGTGCTGCAGGATGCAGGGATTGCCTACGGCCCGGGCAAGGCCGCCAACGCCGGCGGCGTCGCCACAAGCGCCCTGGAGATGCAGCAGAATGCCAGCCGTGACTCCTGGACCTTCGAGTACACGGAAAAGCGCCTGCACGACATCATGATCAACATCCACCGGGACTGCTTCGAGACGGCGGAGGAGTTCGGCGCACCGGGGAACTACATCAAGGGGGCCAACATCCATGGCTTTCTCAAGGTGGGGCGGGCAATGTCGGACATGGGGTTGATCTGACTCTTATCCCTCAAAGGGTCCCCAAGCCACGCACACCAGACGCTGCTCGGCCACATCCGCCAGCAGCCGCAGGCCGAGCGCGCGCCCGTCGTACCATTCCACCGCGGCGCGCACTGCATCATCGGCCTCGGTGTCACCGGTGGCAGGCAGCTCCAGCCGTGGTGCCCGCTGAAACCACTGCGGCCGGTACAGCGTCTGCGCCTGGCCCGGGAACAGGGCCACGTAGGCGATGCGGGCCTCAACCAGATTCTGGAAGAAGTGAGAGCCGAAGGAGAGATCCGGGACCATGCCGGCACCCATCTCCGCAACTTCCGTGAGTGCCGCCATGGCGCTGATCTCCCCGAACCGGACCGGCACGCCGAGTTCGGGGCTGCTACTCCCCCAGCGCCCCGGGCCCATCAGCATCGCGGCCTCGCCGCCCCCCCTCGCCACGTATTGATTGAGACGGCCCACCAGCCGCGCCACGGCATGCTTCTGCCCGGTACTCAGGCGACTGTACCGCTCCGCATCCACACGGATCACCGGCCCCAGCGCCAGGTCCATATTGCCGCCCATGAAGTGCCCCCGGGTGGCGAACAGCACGTCATCCGGCGCCAGCGAATCTTCCGACGGCACTTGAACACGCGGTCCGCCGCCCAGCGTGGCCAGCGGGCGGCACTGCACCAGATTGAAGCTGGCCGTACCCTGCTCCCGGAAATGCAGGGTGAATTCCACCTCCACGGGGTGCTGGTAGGCGGCCTCCAGCCCGTGGAGCATTCGCTGCATCATGCCGATGAACGCCTGATCCCGGAGCAACGGACTGAAGGTCGGCCGCCAGACCGGCCTTGAATCACCAAGTTCCCGTGACCGCCGGCTTGCCTCATGATCCGGCTCGGCCACGCGCCGCAATGCCTGCTCGGGGAGGCTGTCCTGAAGGGTGCGCAGGGGAACCGTGCTTTGTGCGCGGGCGTCGATGTCGAGAACGTCGACGCTGTGCTGGCAGAAGCTGTACGCATCGTCACGACTGCGAAACGGCCGCTTCCCGGGCCGGTCCAAGGCCGCGACGCAGGCGTGATCGCCATCGATGCGGTCCACCGCCCGGGTGCCCAGCCCCACGACAAGGCGCAGCATGCCGGCCTTCTGGTCCATGTCCGGGTCCCAGGCAAACGTATTGCGGGAGACCCCGACACCGGCGGCGTCCGGCAGATAGTAGCCATTGCGGTAGCTGCCGTTGACCCGCTGGAACAGCAGCGCCATGGGTTCCTCCCGGGTGCTCAACTGGCGCTGCCAGCGATAGCCGAGCGCCTCCGCGCTCATGGTCGAGGCATAAACCTGCCTGATCGCCGCTTCCAGATCCGCCAGACGCTGCTCAGGGTTGCCCTGGTTGATGCAGAAGACGCTCTCGTACTGTCCGGCAAACGCGTTCCCGAAGCCGTCCTCCAGCAGGCTGCTGGAGCGCACCAGCACGGGGTATTGCCCGAAGTGGTCCAGCATCCGCTCCAGTTCCGGTCGGAACTCGGGGGGCAACTCCCCTTGCAGAATCCGCTCACGCAGCGCCGGCGCTTCGTCGAAGAAGCCCCGTTCCTTGCGCTGGCGCATGAGTTGGGGCCAGCAGCCGTTGTGCACCAGGAATGCGTAGTAGACATCCGACCCCAGGAAAAACGAGTCGTGAGGTTCCAGTGACTGCTGCCAGCACTCCGGATCGTCACGGCGCAGTATCGCGCGGGCCAGCAGCATGCCCACGGCTTTGCCGCCAATGAACCCGCTGCCGATCATGCGCTCGCGCACGCCCAGCATGTCCTCCAGGGTCAGGTACGTCTGGGCCAGCGCAAGCATGCGCCGGTCGCGGCTGACGACACTGGCCAGAATCTGCTCCAGCACCGCAGACTGCCGGGCTTCCGTGGTATCACCGGACAGGGAGTCGGCGGCGGTCCAGAACATGCGGTCCCAGTAATCCAGCAACCGCTGCCGGGTATCGTCACGATGCCTGCTCTCCTGAGCCGCCTGCAGACGAATGGCGTCCAGACTGTCCGTCACCGGTTCGAACCGGTCACCGTACTGGCGGTGGGGCAGGAACATGGTGGGCGAGTGGCGCTGCCACACCTTGACCGGCTGCAACTGCACATCGTCACCGGCACGGCGAATGTCCACCATCACCTGGGTGGTCTCGCGAATACGTGACAGCGTGACGTGGGAGTGCTGCTGGGGGTGGAGCGCGAAATAGGCCACCGTATCCAGCTCGTACAGGTACGGGCACACCACCTGGAAGAAGCGACCGACCATGTCATCCGTCGCCCAGGCGTCGAGCAGATCCGACAGGCAGTCACAGGCGTAAAAGGCGCCGGTGCCGTAATCCGTGATCGCCTGGTAGGCGACCCGGGTGAACGCCTCGAAGCCCCGGTCGGCATCGATGGTCACGACCCGAATGCCCTCAGCCGGCTCCAGCAAGGGTGGATGCTGACCGTAGCGCAGGTGGATGATGGTCCGCCCCGACGCCCGGGCCGCGGCCACGAAGGCGCGGACCATGCGCCGGTAATCGGCGAGGTCGTCCACCTGCCAGACCACGTTGTCGCCGATCCGCAGGCCGTCCAGCACCCGATCGAGCCCGTCGA
>SKYZ01000094.1 GCA_007127625.1 Aquisalimonas sp.
CGGTGAGAAACACCAGTTCGCCCTGCTCGATGCGGAACGACAGGCCGCTGAGCGCCTCGTACCCCCCCGGATACTGCTTGCCGACACTGTCAAACTGGATCATCGTCTGGCTGACTCACCGTCCATGGCGGCTCACTGCTCCAGCGCCTCGCCCAGCAGGGCATCCACGAACTCTTCGGCGTGGAACGGCCGCAGGTCCTCCGGCCGCTCGCCGACCCCGACATAACGGATGGGCAGGCCAAGCCGGTGGGCAATGGCGAAGATCACCCCGCCCTTGGCGGTGCCGTCGAGCTTGGTCAGGATGATCCCGGACACACCCACGGCATCGTGGAAGTGCTGGGCCTGGGACAGCGCGTTCTGGCCGGTGCTGGCATCCAGCACCAGCAGCACCTCGTGGGGCGCGGTTTCGTCCAGGCGACCGAGGACGCGGCGGACCTTGCGCAGCTCATCCATGAGATTGCCCTGGGTGTGCAACCGCCCGGCGGTATCGGCGATGAGCACGTCCACGCCGCGGGCCTGGGCGGCCTGATGGGCGTCGTAGATCACCGAGGCGGAATCGGCGCCGGTGTGCTGGGCAATCACCGGGATGCCGGTGCGCTCGCCCCACTGCTGGAGCTGCTCCACGGCGGCGGCCCGGAAGGTGTCGCCGGCAGCCAGAAGCACCGAGCGCCCTTCCTCGCGATAACGGCTAGCCAGCTTGCCGATGGTGGTGGTCTTGCCGGCGCCGTTGACGCCCACGGTGAGCAGCACGAAGGGCCCACCGTCGTGTTCCGGCACCAAGGGCGCTTCGCAGGGAGCCAGCACGCCGATCATGTCCTCGCGCAGGGCCCGCATGAGCGCATCCAGGTCCGTGAGCTCCTTGCGGCGCACACGCTCGGTCATGCTCTCGATGATGCGGGTGGTCGCCTCCACGCCGACGTCCGCCATCAGCAGCCGTGTCTCCAGCTCCTCCAGCAGGTCGTCGTCAATGGTCTTGCGACCGAGAAAGGCATTGGCCAACCCCTCGGTTAGCCCGGAGCGGGTCTTGCCCAGGCGCTCGCGCAGGCGGCCGAACAGGCCGGGCTTCGCCGCCGTGCCCTCTGCCTCGCCGGATTCAGGGCGCGCATCATCGCCCTGCTTATTCTTTCTGAACCCGAACATGGTTGTGGTGGTCACTCCATGAGTGAGTGGTTGGCGTACGCATCCCTGGCAGATAACTTACCATTGTGCGCGCCACGGAGGGTCGCCTCCAACGCCGGAGAAGTGAAGCGTGACCCTACCACTCATGACGCCGTCGGCTCACCCTGTGTGAGCCGCTGACAACGAACACCAACGAGCGATCCTGACCATGATGCGATCCTGCCTCGCCCTGCTCACCGGGGCTGCCCTCTACGCCGGCGCCGCCGCGGCGGCCACGCCGGACATCCACAGCTTCGAGCTGGACAACGGCATGACAGTCATCGTCAAGCCCGACGAGCGTGCGCCCGTTGTCATCAACCAGGTCTGGTTCCCGGTGGGCTCCAGCCATGAGCAGCCGGGCACCACCGGCGTCGCCCACGCCCTGGAGCACATGATGTTCAAGGGCACCGAGACTCGCGAAACCGGCACCTTTTCGCGCACCATCTCCGAGGAAGGTGGCCGGCTCAACGCCTTCACCGGACGGGACTTCACCGGCTACTACGAGGAACTGGGCGCAGATCGCCTGGAGATCGCCATGGAGCTGGAGGCGGACCGGCTGGAGAACATCGTCTTCGACCAGGACGAGTTCGAGCGCGAGATGGAGGTGGTCCAGGAGGAGCGCCGGCTGCGGGTGGACGACAATCCCACCGGCGTCCTGAGCGAGCGCTTCAATGCCGTCGCCTGGCATCACAGCCCCTACCGCCAGCCCATCATTGGCTGGAAGCGCGACATCGACCAGCTCACCCTGGACGACATCGAGGCCTTCTACGACGACTGGTACGGGGTGAACAACGCCATTCTGGTGGTGGTGGGCAACGTGGAACCCGACGCCGTGCGTGAACTGGCCGACAAGCACTTCGGCCCCCTGGAACCCCGCCCCACGCCCGATATCAAGGAGCGCGAAGAGGTGGAGCCACTGGGCGAACGGCGCCTGACCGTGCACCACGACAACGCCAACCCCTTCCTGATGATGGGCTACCAAGTGCCCTCACTGGCCACCACCGACGATCCGGGTGAGACATACGCGCTCAGCGTGCTCAGCCAGGTGCTGGACGGCGGCCAGAGCGCCCGCCTGCCCAGCGAGCTGGTGCGCGGCCAGGAGCTGGCCGCCGGCATCGGCACCAGCTACCGCAGCATCGCCCGCCTGGATACCCACTTCGCCATCCACGCCCGGCCCACCGGAGACGTGGAACTGGACGAACTGGAGCAGGCGGTGCGCGCGGAGATCGAGCGCGTTCGCGAGGACGGCATCACCACCGAGGAACTGGAGCGCGCCAAGGTGCAGCTGCGCGCCGACTACGTCTACCGCCTCGACTCCCTCTCCGGTCAGGCCATGGAGATCGGCCTGCTGGAGACCACGGGCATCGGCTACGAGGCCATGGAGGAATTCGAGGAACGTCTGGAGGCTGTCACCCGCGAGGACGTGCAGGAGGTGGCCCGCACCTATCTGCAGGACAAGCGGCTGACCGTCGGCCACCTGCTACGCAGCGAAGACGCAGCGGATACCCCTGCGCTGCCCGGCATGACCCCGGGAACCGACGCGACCGACGACCCCACCGGATACTGAGGAACCGACATGCACGCGATCCGACACACCCTGCGCCGTTCGCTGCTGCCGCTCCTGGCCCTGGCCGCCACTGCCGTGGCAGCATCGGCCCAGAGCGGCCCCGACATCGAGCACTGGACCACCGACGACGACCTGGACGTCTACTACGTCCACAGCCCCACGCTGCCCATGGTGGATCTGCGGCTGACCTTCGACGCCGGTTCCGCCCGTGACGGCGACACCCCCGGCCTGGCTTCCCTGACGAGCAACCTCCTCAGCGAGGGTGCAGGAGGACTCGATACCGGCGAACTGGCACGGCGTTTCGAGGACCAGGGGGCGCGTTTTTCCACCGACAGCGGCCGTGACACCGCGAGCATCAGCCTGCGCAGCCTCAACGACCCGGAGACCCTGAGCGCCGCAGTCGAGGCACTGACGCTGGTGATCAGCGAACCGGACTTCCCCGAGGCCGCGGTGGACCGCGAGCGGCGGCGCATGCTGGTGAGCCTGCGCAACAGCCGCCAGGATCCGGGTTCGCTGGCGCGGGAGGCGTTCTGGGAGACGCTCTACGGCGACCATCCCTACGCCAGTCGCCCCGGCGGCAGTGAGGAAAGCCTGGAGGCGATGGACCGCGACCAGGTGGCCACATTCTTCGATGATCACTACGTGCGCGAAAACGCCGGTCTGGCCATCGTCGGCGACCTCAGCCGCGCCGAGGCCGAAGCAGTGGCCGAGCACCTGGGCAGCAGCCTGCGCAGCGGTTCGGCCCCGGAACCGTTGCCGGAACCGGAACCCTCGGCAAAGGCCGGAGAGACCATCCACATCCCCTTCGGCACCAACCAGAGCCACGTGCTCATGGGCCAGGTCGGCTATCCTCGTGGTGACGACGACCACTTTGCCCTGTACACCGGCAATCACATCCTCGGCGGTGGCGGGCTGGTCAGTCGCCTGGCCGAGGAGATGCGTGAGGAGCGGGGTCTGTCCTACAGCGTTGGCAGCCGGTTCTCGCCCATGAAGCAGTCGGGTCCGTTCCTGATCAGCACCCAGATCCGCAGCGACCGGACCCAGGAGGCGCTGGAGGTCTTGCGGACCACGGTGAACGATCTGCGGGACAATGGCCCCGGTGAGGACGAACTGCAGCGCTCGGTACGCAACATCACCGGCAGCTTCCCGCTGCAGCTCGCCGACAACCGCAGCATCCTGGGCTACGTGGCCAACATCGGCTTCCACGGCCTGCCGCTGGATTACCTGGACCGTTTCCCGGAGCGCATCGAGGCACTGGATGGCGACACCATCCACGAGGCCCTGCAGCGCCGACTGCAGCCGGACGAGTTCGTTACCGTCATCGTTGGCCCGCAGGACGAAGACGGCGAGGAAGCGGACGAGGAGGATCTGGAAGGCGCGGAGTGATCCGGCTACAGTCCGCCCATGGCAGCCCGGGCCCGTAACGAACTGCGCATCATCGGCGGCGAATGGCGCGGCCGTCGGCTGCGCTTCGCCGACGGTGCCGGCCTGCGTCCCACGGCGGACCGCAACCGCGAGACCCTGTTCAACTGGCTGCAGGCCGTCGTGCCGGGGAGCCACTGCCTGGATCTCTTCGCCGGCAGTGGCGCCCTCGGGTTCGAGGCGGCCTCCCGCGGCGCCGCGTCAGTGCTGCTGGCCGAACGCAATCGCAATGCCATTGCGCGGCTGCGGGAGAATGTACGCCTGTTGCAGGCCGAGGCGCAGATCCGCATCCATGCCGGTGACGCCTTGTCATTGCTCCGGCGCCCGCCCGAGCAGCCAGCGGACATCGTTTTCCTGGATCCGCCCTTTGCCGGCGGTCTGCTCGAGCCGGCATGCCAGGCACTGGCCGCCGGCGACTGGCTCCACCAGGACAGTCGCATCTACCTGGAACACGCCCGGCAATCACCGCCGCAACTGCCTCCGGGCTGGGACGTCCTGCGCCAGCGCACCGCAGGCGATGTGTGCTTTCTTCTGGTGGGCCAGATAACACCCTGATTGATTGCGGGCGCGGCCAATGGTTTGATGTGTTGCTCCGTACAAGAAACGACCACACAGGACCGCGAGATGACCGTCACAGCCATTTACCCGGGAACCTTCGACCCGATCACCAACGGCCACATTGACCTGGTGGAGCGGGGCGCGAAACTGTTCGATCGCCTGATCATCGGCGTTGCGGCATTTCCCAGCCCCAGCAAGAAACCGGCGTTCTCCAACGAGGAACGGCTGGAGATGGCACGCACTGCGCTGGCCCACGTCCCCAACGTCGAGGTCAAGGGCTTCGACACGCTGCTGGCGCATTTCGTCGCCGCGGAGAACGCCCAGGTCATCCTGCGCGGGCTGCGTGCAGTCTCCGATTTCGAGTACGAGTTCCAGCTCGCCAGCATGAACCGCCAGCTTATCGAGAATGTCGAAACGGTCTTCCTCACCCCGTCCGAGCAGTACGCGTTCATCTCCTCCAGTCTGGTGCGAGAGGTCGCGGCGCTGGGCGGCAACGTCGACAAGTTCGTGCATCCTCAGGTCGCCCAGGCCCTGGCCGCGCGCCTGCAGAAGTAAACCGCACCGGGAGTTCCCAATGCTGCACCGTTTCACCGGGACGATCCTTGTTCTCGGCCTGTTGCTGGGACCACTGACCGCAGCGGGTCAGACACCGCCGGGTGCCGCCGTGGCCACCGCCCATCCCCTGGCCACGGAGGCGGGCATCGAGGTCCTGGAACAGGGTGGTAACGCCTTCGACGCCGCCGTGGCGGTGAGCGCTGCACTGGCCGTGGTGGAACCCTACGGCTCCGGCATCGGCGGTGGCGGCTTCTGGCTGCTGCACCGCGAGGCGGACGACCACCAGGTGATGGTGGACGGGCGCGAGACGGCCCCCGGCGAGGCGACCCGGGACATGTACCTGGATAATGACGGCGAGGTGCGCGACCGGGACTCCCTGGATGGCCCCAGGGCCGCCGGCATTCCGGGCACCCCCGCGGCCTTGGTGCACCTCACCGAGGAATACGGTGACCTTGACCTCGGCACCAACCTGGCCCCGGCGATCCGCTATGCCGAAGAGGGCTTTCCCGTGGGCCCCCACTATCAGCGCATGATCCGCTTCCGGTTGGACGCCTTGCGCGAGTCACCGGCGGCCGCCGCGATCTTCCTCGATGGCGGCGAGGTCCCCGAGGAGGGTGAACTCATCGTGCAGACGGACCTGGCCCTTACGCTGCAGCGCCTGGCCGATGAAGGCCTTGACGGCTTCTACCGCGGCGACGTCGCCGAGCGGCTGGTTTACGGCACCAACGAGGCCGGCGGTCTGTGGCGCATGGACGACCTGGCGGACTACGAGATCCGCGAACGCGAACCGGTCCGGGGCACCTACCGGGGCATGCGCGTCACCAGCGCTGCGCCACCCTCGGCGGGCGGGATCGGCCTGGTGACCATGCTCAACATTCTGGACCAGCACGATCTGCACAATCAGCCCGAGGCGAGGCGCATTCACCTCAAGGCCGAAGCCATGCGCCGCGCCTACCGTGACCGGCCCGTCTACCTGGGCGACCCGGACTTCGTCGACATTCCCGTGGACAAGCTCATCAGCCGGGAGCACGCGCAGACCATCGCCGCGGACCTTGACCCGGAGCGGGCAACCCCCAGCGAGGATCTGCCCACCGGTCGCATCGGCGGCGAGGACACCACCCATTTCTCCGTGATCGACGCCGAGGGCAACCGGGTGGGCGCGACCCTCTCCATCAACTACCCGTTCGGTTCCGGTTTCATGCCGCCCGGCTCCGGGGTGTTGCTGAACAACGAGATGGACGATTTCGCCAGCCAGCCCGGCAAGCCCAACGCCTACGGCCTGGTGGGCGGCGAGGCCAACGCCATCGAACCCCGCAAGCGGCCACTGTCCAGCATGACGCCGACGTTCCTGGAGACCGAGGACCGGGTGGCCGTACTCGGCAGCCCCGGGGGCAGCCGCATCATCACCCAGGTGCTGCTGGGCACCATCAGCTTCGTCGATCGTCTGGACCCCGAGCACTGGGTGTCACGGCCGCGATTCCACCATCAGTACCTGCCCGACCGCATCCAGCACGAACCCGGCGCCATCTCCGTGGAGACCCGCCGCGTCCTGGTGGCCAAGGGCCACACCGTGCGCCCCATGATGCGGCGGTACGGCGACATGCAGGTGGTGTTCTGGGACCGGGACGAGGACCGCATGGAGGCGGTAAGCGACGAACGCGGCGGCGGTGAAGGCCGGGTAACACAGGAGTAACCACCCAACCGCAAGCCTCACGCGTAGGTATCTATGTGGTGCTCCCCGGGCGAGGCATCGTCGCCCCCGGCACCATCCTGGTCATCCGGGGGCACCCCGGCATCCGGGGAAGCGCCCCCCTGCTGCCGCTTGTGTGGCTTCTGCAGAACATCGCGCAGGCGGGCATCCACCGCGTCCCGTCCCGGGGTATGATCCCTTTCCTGGATCCCCTGATCCGCGTAGCGGTAGGGCTGCTGCACCTGCGCCACCTGCCGCGTCGGCTGCAACGAGGGGCTGCGCGGGTAGTACACGTAGACGTCCAGCATGCCCGGGTTCCTGCTGTCGGTGCCTGGCATCAGTATAGATCCATCCGGGTAGACATGATATGCAGGGGAAAGGTTGTTGGATCAAACGGATAACGGCGAGTGAACACCATGTTGCGTAACGGAGTGGTCACACTGGTAACCCTGGCAGCGCTGCTGCTGACACCATTACAGGCTGGCAACAAGGCACCCGAGAGTGTCGTCCGGGATACCTTCGATGCCTCCCTCGAGGCCCTCCTTGAGCACCACGAAGCCATCGCTGACGACCCCCGCCTGGCGGAGGAACTCATCGATGAAATTCTCGCCCCAAGGGTGCATTTCGAGCTCATGAGCCGGCTCATTCTCGGGCGGTACTGGGGCGAGGCGGACACGGAGCAGCAGGAACGCTTCGTTGAGGCGTTCCGCGAAAATCTCATCCGCACCTATGCGCGCATGCTCGCCAACAACATCGACGACGCCCTGGCCATGGTGGAAGGGCAGAACGACATCCTGCGGGTGGACCGGGTCACGGAGCCCGACGACCGCGGCCGCGTCACCGTGCAGACCCGTCTGCAGTTCCGCGACCAGTC
>SKYZ01000006.1 GCA_007127625.1 Aquisalimonas sp.
CCGCGCGCTGGCCCCTGAGTTCCTGTTCTGCGACCAGACCCTGTTGCCGGTCGGCAGGGCCCCCCTGCCCGGGGGAGATTGGGCGTGGGCGGCGTTCGAGGTCACCTCCCGCAGCGAGGCCCGGCAGCTATACGCCCGCGGTGTAACGTGGCTGGAGAGTATGGCGCCCGCGCGGCTTCGCCACTGCTCCTACCAACCTTTTCGGAAGTAGGCGGGCAGGGCCGCAATCAGGAATGCAGTGTCAGGGGGTGGCGCCTGCGGGTTCCGGCATCCTGACGGACCGCCGCTTCCATCACACCCGGCCGCGCGGCAAGGTCGGCCAGGGAGATCCCGGAAAGGAACCCCCTGATCTCGCAACTGATCCCGCACCACAGATCATGGGTCAGACAGCGATCCCCGACCCGGCTTTCGCGGCGCCCCCTGCAACGGGTCACATCCAGGCTGTCATCCACCGCTTCGATGATCGCGCCGACGCTGATCTCGGCGGCCGCGCGAGCAAGCCGGTAGCCGCCCCCCGGTCCCCGCACCCCGCTGACCAGTCCCGCGCGCCGGAGGCGGGCAAACAGCTGCTCCAGATAGGACAGGGAAATTCCCTGGGATTGGGAAATCTCGGCAAGGGTCACCGGCACCTCCCCCTCATGGAGCACGAGGTCCATCATCGCGGTAACGGCGTATCGCCCCTTGGTGGAGAGTTTCATGCCCTGTCACCGTCCCGCACTTCCGCGGCCCGGACGCCGCGAATCTTCCGCCGTACGCCGTTCATCCCGTATCGACCAGGGGATTGACCGGCGCAGCGAACTGGTGCCCCTCGGCAAGGCAGTAGCGTAACCATCGGTTGAGGAAACGGTTCATTTCCCAGCGCCAGTCCAGACTGCGTGGATCCGGGCGGCGCCCGTTCCACAGACGGAACCGTTCCACCGGGGTATCCGGCATCACCTCTGCCACCCGGGCGTCGTGATAGACGCGAAGCAACAGATCCGGTTCCACCGCGCCCTCGTCCCGATCGAAGTAATGGGTCATCGACAGGGTCGTGGTATACCGGCTCCGCTCGCGTACCTTCAGGTAGAGATCCACGGAACCGCGTACCCGGGAGACGTTGTCATCGGGGAGCCGCCAGGGTCGTGGGGCAAGCCTCCGCATCAGGATGTAGTTGCCCTCGTAGAGCTCCATCAGCGTCGCGAAGGAGCGGCACGGAATGCTCTCCAGCAATGGATGTGGGCGCAGTGTCAGCATGTCGTGGATCATATCACAGGCTCAGGGCAACCCATGCGGCAGGTACTGCAGAATCAATGCACGCGTCGCTTCAGGCCCGATTCGTGGATGATCGTTGTGGCGATCTCCTCAATGGACACGGTGGTCGAGTTCAGATACGGAATCCGATTCTGCCGGAATAACCCCTCGCCGCGCATGACCTCCAGCTGGCACTGCTGGATGGAGGCGTACCGGCTGTTGGGGCGGCGCTCCTGGCGGATCGACTGCAGCCGCTCGGGAGCAATGCTCAGCCCGTAGAGCTTGCCGCGATACGGGTGCAGGACCTTGGGCAGCCCGGTCTCCAGGATGTCGTCCTCGGTGAGGGGGTAATTGGCGGCGAAGATCCCGTACTGCAGTGCCAGGTAGAGAGATACCGGCGTCTTGCCCGTGCGTGAGACGCCGACAATGACGACGTCCGCCTTGTGGTACTGGCGCGTCGCTCCGCCGTCGTCATTGTTCAGGGCGAAGTTCATGGCATCGATGCGCACGTCGTAGAGTCGGTCGTCGCCCCGGCCGTGGGCCTGGCCAATGGTGTGGGTGGACGGCACGCCGAGTTCACGCTCCAGCGGCGCAACGAAGGTGTCGAAGAAGTCGAAGAACGTGGCGTGGCACTGCCGCAGGTGGTCGCGCACGTCCGACTTCACCACCGTGCTGAACACGATCGGGCGAAAGCCGGTTTCCGTGGCCACCTGATTGATCTGTTCCACGGCCTTCTGGGCCCGCTGCACATCATCCACGAAGGGAAGCGTCACCTGATCCAGCTCCACGTCAAACTGGGTCAGCAGGCTGTGACCCAGGGTTTCGGCGGTGATGCCGGTGCGGTCCGAGATGAAGAAAACGGTGCGTATCTCGCTCATGGCGCCAGTGAGACTCCGTTAAGGAAGCGCGGAAAGCTGACCGGCGATGGTAGCAGCCCGCAGGCCAGGCGTCCCGCGGCCTTGAGGGAAATCCAGAAAATTAAGGGGTTACGCTGACGGCCAGGTTTTCGTAGGATACGCCACGTTTTGCGATGCCGCGCCGGCGCCTCCGGGTGGAGGTGGATCGGGACCGGGCAGCGAGCAACAGGGGGATAACCATCTTGCAGGACTACGTACTCTGGTTCGAATCACTCGGCATGAACGACGTCGACCGGGTGGGCGGCAAGAACGCCTCCCTCGGCGAGATGATCAGCAATCTGGCCGCAGCCGGGGTGCAGGTGCCCGGCGGTTTCGCCACCACCGCGGCGGCCTACTGGGATTTCCTGGACGAAAGCGGCCTGCGCCAGCGCATCGAGAAGGCCCTGGAAGGGCTGGACGTGGATGACGTGGATGCGCTGACGAAAACCGGCGCGGAAATCCGCCAGATGGTGATCGACACCCCGTTCACCCAACGGCTGCACGACGAAATCGTCGGCGCCTATCAGAAGCTCGAGAACGAAACACCCGGCGAGGCCTCGTTTGCCATCCGCTCCTCTGCCACCGCGGAAGACCTGCCGGATGCGTCCTTCGCCGGCCAGCAGGAAACGTTCCTGAACGTGCGCGGGCTGGACAATGTCCTCCTCGCCGTCAAGCACGTGTTCGCCTCACTGTTCAACGACCGCGCCATCTCCTACCGCGTCCACCAGGGTTTCGATCACGGCCAGGTCGCGCTGTCCGCGGGTATTCAGCGCATGGTGCGCTCCGATATCGGCGCCGCCGGCGTGATGTTCACGATGGATACCGAGTCCGGCTTCCGCGAGGTGGTGTTCATCACCTCCGGCTACGGCCTGGGGGAGACCGTGGTCCAGGGGTCGGTGAACCCGGACGAGTTCTACGTGCACAAGCCCACGCTGGAGGCCGGGCGCCCGGCGGTACTCCGCCGCACCCTGGGCAGCAAGGCGATCAAGATGGTCTACAGCGACGAACACGGTCACGGCAAGTCCGTGCGCACCGTTGAAGTGGACCAGGCCGACAGCCTCCGCTTCTCGCTCAGCGACGCCGAGGTGGAGGACCTGGCCCGGCAGGCGCTGATCATCGAGAAGCATTACGGTCGGCCCATGGACATCGAATGGGGCAAGGACGGCCAGGACGGCAAGCTATACATCCTCCAGGCCCGCCCGGAGACGGTGAAGAGCCGCGACAGCACCCAGACCCTGCAGCGCTACCACCTTCAGGGGCGCGGTGAGGTCGTGGTCACCGGCCGTGCCATCGGTCAGCGCATCGGCGCGGGCAAGGCCCGGGTGGTCAGCGGCCTGGAGGAGATGAACCGCATCGAGGCCGGCGACGTGCTGATCACAGACATGACGGACCCGGACTGGGAACCGATCATGAAGCGCGCTTCGGCCATTGTCACCAACCGGGGTGGGCGCACCTGCCATGCCGCCATCATTGCGCGGGAGCTGGGCATTCCGGCCGTGGTCGGCTGCGGCAACGCCACGGAGCTGGTGAAGGATGGCGCCGAGGTCACCGTCTCCTGCGCGGAAGGTGACACTGGCTACATCTACGGCGGCAAGCAGGACTTCGAGGTTCGCGAGATCAGCCTGGAGAACATGCCGGAGCTGCCCTTCAAGCTGATGATGAACGTCGGCAACCCGGACCGTGCCTTCGACTTTGCCAACCTGCCAAACGCCGGCGTGGGCCTGGCGCGGCTGGAGTTCATCATCAACCGGATGATCGGCATCCACCCCAAGGCGCTGTTGAACTTCGATGCCCAGCCGGAGGAGCTGCAGACCATCATCCGCACCCAGACCGCGGGTTACGACGATCCGGTGCAGTTCTACATCGACCGGCTGGCCGAGGGCATCTCCACGCTGGCGGCGGCGTTCTATCCCAAACCGGTGATCGTGCGCATGTCGGACTTCAAGTCCAACGAGTACGCCAACCTCATCGGCGGCGCCGAGTACGAGCCGGACGAAGAGAACCCGATGCTGGGCTTCCGCGGCGCGGCGCGGTATATCTCGGACAACTTCCGTGACTGCTTCGAGCTGGAAGTGAAGGCCCTGAAAAAGGTCCGCAACGAGATGGGCCTGACCAACGCCTGGGTGATGATCCCGTTCGTGCGCACACCGTCTGAAGCAGAAGCAGTGGTCAAGCTCCTGGCCGAGAACGGCCTGGAGCGCGGCCGCGACGACCTGAAGCTGATCATGATGTGCGAGCTGCCGTCCAATGCCCTGCTGGCGGACCAGTTCCTGGAGCATTTCGACGGCTTCTCCATCGGCTCCAACGACCTCACCCAGCTCACCCTGGGGCTGGACCGCGACTCCGGGCTCATTGCCCATCTGTTCGACGAACGCGATGACGCCGTGAAGTCCCTGCTGCACATGGCCATCCAGGCGTGCCGGCGCCAGGGCAAGTACGTGGGCATCTGCGGCCAGGGACCGTCGGATCACCCGGAACTTGCGCGCTGGCTCATGGACGAAGGCATAGAGAGCGTCTCCCTGAACCCCGACACGGTGGTGGAGACCTGGCTCTACCTGGCCGGCCAGGAGGTCGGCAAGGACTGAATCGGGCAGCGGCCCGCAGGGACGGGCCGCTTCGCTTCTGCTAATCTGAGCCGTGGATTTTCAGCGCTGCGGTGGTGAGAGGCGCGCGCCGCAGAGCTGTACTCGGTTTGCCAACGCCCGGAGGAGCAGCCATGGCCTCGGTCTACCGGACGGAAGACTGCCAGTTCACAGTGGACAGGGAGGCCCTGATACAGCGCCTGGGAGAGGCACTCCAGAAGGACAGCCTGCTGGTCGAAGACGAGGCCATGCGCCCCTACGAGTGCGACGGCCTCTCCGGCTACCGGCAGATGCCCCAGGTGGTGTGCATCCCGGACACCATCGAGCAGGTCCGTCACGTGCTGCGGGTCTGCTCGGACATGGGCGTGCCAGTGGTCGCCCGCGGGGCCGGCACCAGCCTTTCCGCCGGCGCCCTGCCCCATCCCCAGGGCGTGCTGCTGAGCCTGGCGAAGTTCAACCAGATCCTCGCGATCGACGCCGATCGGCGCATGGCGCGGCTGCAGCCCGGCGTGCGCAATCTCGCCATCTCCGAGGCCGCGGCACCCTACGGCCTCTATTACGCGCCGGACCCCTCATCCCAGATCGCCTGCTCCATTGGCGGCAACGTGGCGGAGAACGCCGGCGGCGTGCACTGCCTGAAGTACGGTCTCACCGTGCATAACATCCTGGAGGTCACCATGGTGACCATGGACGGCGAACTGGTTACCCTCGGTTCCGAGGCGCTGGACTCCGCCGGCTACGACCTCATGGCCGCTGTGACCGGCTCCGAGGGCATGCTTGGCGTCCTGGTCGAGATCAAGGTCAAGCTGCTGCCCCAGCCGCCCATGAAGGACGTGCTGCTGGCGTCGTTCAACGATGTGGAAACGGCCGGTAACGCGGTCGCCGGCATCATCGCCGCGGGCATTCTGCCCGGCGGGCTGGAAATGATGGACGGCCCGGCCATCCAGGCGGCGGAGGATTTCGTCCACGCCGGCTACCCCACGGACGTGGCGGCAATCCTCATCTGCGAGCTCGACGGTAACGCCGACGACGTCCAGGCCCAGCGCGAGCGCGTGTGCGCCCTTCTGGAGGAAGCCAGCGCCGCGGAGATCCGGGTCGCCAAGGACGACGACGAACGTGCCCGCTTCTGGGCCGGCCGCAAGGCCGCCTTCCCGGCCGTGGGCCGGATTTCGCCGGACTACTACTGCATCGACGGCACGATTCCGCGGAAGCATCTCGCCCATGTGCTGAACCGCATGCAGGAGCTGAGCGAAGAGTACGGCCAGCGGGTCGTGAACGTCTTCCACGCCGGCGATGGCAACCTGCACCCGCTGGTGCTCTACGACGGCAACGTGCCCGGGGAGTTCGAGCGCACCGAGGAACTCGGTGGCCGCATTCTCGAGCTGTGCGTGGAAGTGGGCGGCACCGTGACCGGTGAGCACGGCGTGGGCATGGAGAAGATCAACCAGATGTGCGTGCAGTTCAACACGCCGGCGCTTAACCAGTTCCGGGCACTCAAACACTCCTTCGACCCGCAGGGGCTCCTGAACCCGGGCAAGGCGATCCCGACACTGAACCGCTGCGCCGAATTCGGCGCAATGCACGTCCACCACGGGGAACTACCACACCCCGACATCCCCCGTTACTGACCACTTCGGATCCGGAGCCCAATGAGCGATCAAGACCAAGCCGAGCAACTGGCGCAGCAGGTCGCCGAGGCCGCCGAGGCAGGCACCGCCGTGTGCATTCGCGGCGCCGGCACCCGGGGCTTTCTTGGCCGTCCCGTTGACGGGCAGACTCTCGATGTCAGCGGACACCGCGGCATCGTCAATTACGAGCCCACCGAGCTGGTGATGACCGCCCGAGCCGGCACGCCGCTGGACGAGCTCGAGGCCGCGCTCACCGAGCAGGGCCAGATGATGCCCTTCGAGCCGCCGCGCTTTGGCCCCGGTGCCACTCTGGGCGGGGCGATTGCCACCGGCCTGTCCGGTCCCCGCCGCCCCTGGGCCGGCGCCGCCCGCGACCTGGTGCTGGGCACGCGGCTGATCAACGGCCGCGGCGAACACATCCGTTTCGGCGGCGAGGTGATGAAAAACGTCGCCGGCTACGACGTCTCCCGGGTGGTCACCGGCAGCCACGGCACCCTCGGCGTGCTCACGGAAGTCTCCATGAAGGTTCTGCCGCTGCCGGAGGCCGAAGAAGCGATCCGGCTCGACCAGGACGAATCCCGGGGGTTTGCCACCGTGGAAGACGCCTATCGGGCAGGCGTTCCCGTCAGCGGGGCAGCCCACGATGGCGAGCAGCTGTACCTGCGCCTGTCCGGCACAAAGCTCGCCGTGGACGCGGGCCTCGAGCGCCTCGGCGGTGAACGGGACGACGACCCCCGCGCCTTCTGGAACGCTCTCCGGGACCATACGCTGCCCTTTTTCACCTACGACGGCCCTCCCCTGTGGCGGCTGTCCCTGCCGCTGCTCGCCGGCACTCCGGAACTCCCCGGCCCACGCCTGGCGGACTGGGCGGGACAGCAGCAGTGGCTGCGCACCGACGCCGATCCCGAGACCGTCTTTGCCGAGGCGAAACGCCTGGGGGGCCACGCCACGCTGTTCCGCGGCGACAACGGAGGCGGCGATGTCTTCCAGCCCCTGGATCCGGCGGTGCGGCGGCTGCACGAGCGGCTCAAGCAGGCCTTCGACCCCGCCGGCATTCTCAACCCGGGGCGGCTGTACGCCGGTCTCTGACTCCCACGAGCACCGACAGCGAGCGATCCGGACTTCCCTATGCAGACCTGGCTGACCGACGCGATCAAGAACACCCCCGAGGGGCAGGAAGCCGACCGCATCCTGCGCAAGTGCACCCACTGCGGCTTCTGCCTGGCCACCTGCCCCACCTATCAGCTGGTGGGCAACGAGCTGGACAGCCCGCGGGGACGCATCTATCTCATGAAGCAGGTCCTGGAGGGGCAGGCCGCCACCGGGACCACCCAGGTGCACCTGGACCGCTGCCTGACCTGTCGCAACTGCGAGTCCACCTGCCCCTCCGGCGTGGAGTACGGGCGGCTGGTGGACATCGGCCGTTCACTGGTGGAGGAGCAGGTGCCGCGCTCGGGCCAGGC
>SKYZ01000483.1 GCA_007127625.1 Aquisalimonas sp.
GGCGGAACGTCACCAGGTCCTGCACGAATGGAACGACACGGCGACTGACTTCGGCGGGCCCCACTGCCTGCACCATCTCGTGGAACGGCAGGCGAGAAAAACCCCGCACGCCGTCGCCGTGTTGTGCGACGGTGCCCGCCTGTCCTATCAGGCGCTTGACCGTCACGCCAACCAGGTCGCGCACAGATTGCAGAGCCTGGGCGTGGGGCCGGATGTGCTTGTGGCGGTCTGCATGCAGCGATCACCGGAGGTCGTGGTCGCGGCGCTGGCGGTGCTCAAGGCCGGGGGCGCGTACCTGCCGCTGCCCCCCGAGCAACCGGTAGAACGCCTGCGGACCATGCTCGCGGACGCGCGGGCGGCCGTTGTCATTACCCAGCCGCAGCTGCTGGACGGCCTTCCCGCGCATGATGCACGGTGCCTGGCGCTGGACCCGGACTTCCAGGCGATCGCGGGAGAGTCCACGGACAAACCACCAGACCACGTCAGCCCGGAACACCTGGCCTACGTCATCTACACCTCTGGCTCCACTGGGGAACCCAAGGGCGTGATGGTCCCGCACCGGGCGGTCTGCAACCAGCTCCAATGGCGGCAGTATGCGTTCCCGCTGTCAGCCACCGACGCGGTCCTGCAACGCACTCCCCTCGGCTTCGACCCCTCCGTCTGGGAGCTGTTCGGACCGCTGGCCGCTGGCGCCCGCCTGGTGCTGCCGCTGCCCGGGACGGAATCCGACGGCGCCGCCCTCCTGCGCGTGATTGCCGACCAGCAGGTAACCACTCTGCAGGTGGTTCCGTCGCTACTGGATGCGCTCCTGGAGCAGGCGAGCGTCGATGAGCACCGCAGCCTGCGGCGTGTATTCTGCGGCGGTGAGCGTCTGCAGCCCAAGCTCCAGCAGCGTTTCTTCACGCGTTTTTCCGCGGAGTTGCACCACCTCTACGGCCCCACGGAAGCGGCTATCGAGACAACCCACTGGCCGTGCACCCCCGGTGATGAGCAGCCGGCGGTGCCCATCGGCCGTCCGATTGCCAATACCAGAGTCCGTATCCTGGATAGGAGTTGCCAGCCCGTGCCCGTCGGCGTTGTCGGAGAGCTGTGCATCGGCGGCGCCGGCCTGGCGCGCGGTTACCTCAATCGACCGGATCAGTCCACCGCGGCATTCATCCCTGACCCGTTCAGCAACGAACCGGGCGAACGGCTCTACCGGACCGGCGATCTGGGCCGCTGGCTGCCCCACGGCACGATCGAGCACCTGGGCCGTGTCGACGACCAGGTGAAAGTGCGGGGCTTCCGGGTGGAACCGGCGGAGGTGGAGGCGGCACTCACCACGCATCCCACCGTGCACGAGGCCGCCGTCGTGCCCCGGAACAACGGTGGCGACGCACCGGAACTGGCCGCCTTCGTTGTGGCCGCCGACGGCACCACGCCCGAGACCCTTCTCCGTCACGCGGCGGAACGGCTGCCGGCTCTCATGGTGCCCGCTACCATTCATCGACTGGACAGGTTACCGCGCCTGACGAGCGGCAAGGTGGATCGCTCCGCCCTCGCCCGACACCGGGGGCCTGCTACCGATCGCCGGGAAGTGGTGGCGGGACCCCGGGACGCCACGGAGGAACAACTGCTTGCGATCTGGCAGGCCTTCTTCCCCGGGCGGCCCATCGGCGTCACCGACGATTTTTTCCGGCTCGGCGGACACTCCCTGCTCGCCATGCGCATGATAGCCCGCATCCAGGCCACGTTCGGCAGGGAGCTCCCGGTCTCGAGCCTCATCGAGAGCCGGACCATCGAGCAACTCGCCCGCCTGCTACGCGAGCAGCCCGAGCCCCGTTCCCCAGTGCTTGCCCTCCAGCCACGCGGCTCCGGGCAGCCGTTTTTCTGTGTTCATGCCCTCAGTGGCACCGCCTTCTGCTACATGGAGCTGGCGGCGGCGATGGGCGAAGAGCGCCCCTTCTACGCACTCGAAGCACCGGAGCTCCGGCAGGCGAAGCCCCACGCCGGGGTTGAGGCCATGGCCAGGGCCCACATCAAGGAACTGAAGGGGATTCAACCCGAAGGCCCGTATCTCCTGGGCGGCTGGTCCATGGGCGGCGTGATCGCCTTCGAGATGGCGCGTCAGCTCGAGGCGCAGGGGCAATCCGTCGCGCAGTTGATCGTCATGGATGCGCGTCCCTCGGGCCTGGCGGGCGATGCCGGGAAAGTACTATCCGCGCCCGCGCTGAATGCCTTCATTCATGAGATCGGCCTCGCCCCGGATGACCTTGACCTGTCCCTGGACGAGCTCGGGCAACTCGAACCCGAGCAGCAACTGGCCCGCGTTCTGGAGCAGGCTCGCCGGGCAAACCGGTTGCTGCCGGAGAAGGAGTCACGGGGTGTCCAATCCCTGCTGCGGGCCGTCACCGCCAACATGAGGGCCATGGGCGATTATGTACCCAGGCATTACCCGGGCCACGTCACGGTGCTCGACGCCGAGGAATCAATCGCGAGCGAGTCCAGCGCGTCCCCAGCCTGGGAGGATCTCGCGCAGGGGAATGTGACCCGTCACCTCGTGCCTGGAGATCACTATTCGATGCTGCACCAACCCCACGTCGCAGTGCTCGCCCAACGCCTCGCCGAATGCCTCGCTGAAAGGAGACAGGTCGCGTCATGAGCCTGCATGCCGGCCTCAGCGACGACGACTGCACGGACGCCGACCAGGAGTGGGAACGACGACGGCGCGTGCTGCCACACACGGAGGTTCACGTCTGGTCCGTCGAGCTGGACCCACCGCCCCGGTCTCAGGAACGGCTGGCACGGGTCCTGTCCGCCGACGAACACCAGCGGGCCAATGCCTTCGTCTTCCCGGCAGACCGGCATATCTTTGTCGCCGCCCGCGGAATCCTGCGCATGCTGATCGGTGCCTACCAGGATTGCGCGCCCGACGCGATCCGGTTCCGCTACGGCCTCCACGGCAAGCCCATGCTGCGGCGGCCCGCCCACGCTCTCCCCCTTGAATTCAATGCGGCCCACTCCGGCGGGCTCGCCCTTTTCGCGTTCACGCGCGGACACCCCGTTGGCGTGGACCTGGAGGCGCTGCGCCCGCTGGGCGATATCGCCCGCATCGCGCACCTGTGTTGCTCCCCGCCCGAGCGCGAAACTCTCAACGCCCTGCCCCCGGAGACGCGCAACGAAGCGTTCCTGCGGCTCTGGACAGCCAAGGAGGCCTGCGCCAAAGCCCTGGGGGTCGGCCTGGCCTACGACCCCAAACGCATCGAAGTGGCCTTCACGCCGTCCGGCACGCCAACCCTGTGGGCGCCGGGCGGCGACCCCGCAGCAACCGCGCGCTGGGCCCTGCGCCCCTTGTCTGCGGCTCCCCGCCACGTCGCCACGCTCGCGCTACCGGACCGCGGTTTGCGAGTCCGCCGCCTGTCTCTCGAAAACGCATGCGACCAACTGGATTTCGCGGACGACTCCGCTACATCTGCCGGAACCGGTAAGCGAACGCCCGGCTGACGGTCAATTGGTCAGGGCGGCCTTTCAGGGTGAGTGTCAGGCGGCCGCCGAACTCCCGGTGGACGGCGGCGATCTCGCGGACGTTGACGATGGTCGCGCGGTGGATCTGCCAGAACGTCTGCGGATTCAGCTCCTGCACCAGCGCCTTGATGGGGGTGCGGATCGACAGTTCGCGCTCGGCGGTGACCACATCGGTGTACTTGGCACTGGCGTGGAAATAGATCACCTCATCCACGGCCACAAGCTCGACCCGCTCACCGAGGCCGGCCCGGACCCATTGCAGGTACTCCGGCTGCTGCGCCTGCCGAAGGCGCTCCAGCAGTTCCATCAGGGCTGTGGCGTCCTGACCGGCCGCGGACGGTCGCCGCAATCGATCCACCGTGCGAGCAAGGCGCTCGGCCGAAACGGGCTTGAGCAGATAGTCCACCGCTTCCCGCTCGAACGCCTCCACGGCGTACTGGTCGAAGGCGGTGACGAACACGACGCGACAGTCCGCGGGCAGGCGCCGTGCCACATCCAGACCGGACATGGCCGGCATGCGGATGTCCAGGAACGCAACGTCCGGGCGTTCCCGCTCCAGCAGGTCCAGCGCCTCGGGTCCGTTCCGCGCCACGCCCACGATCGCCAACTCGGGCCAGACCCGCCCGAGTTCACGCTGCAGATGCCCGGCCAGCTCGGGTTCGTCGTCGGCGATCACGGCTCGCAAGGTCAGGCGTCCTCCCAGGGCAGTTCGACACAGGCGGCAACACCACCATCATCCCGTTCGGCAATGCGTAGCCGGGCCGCACCGCCATACAGTGCTGCCAGACGCTCCCGCAGGTTGGCCAGGCCCACACCGGCACCGCCGCTGGCAGGACCGAGCCCGGCGCCGGTATCGCTCACTTCGAGGTGCAGCCGATCTCCTTCCCGTCTGGCGGCAATCCGCACCTCCCCGCCGTCCACGATGGGTTCGATCCCGTGACGGATGGCGTTCTCCACCAGTGGCTGCAGCAGCATGGGCGGCAACACTGCCGCACGCAATGCCTCCGGAACATCGATCCGGTACTGCAGGCGCTCGCCCATGCGAATGCGGTACATGGCCAGGTAACTCTCCAGGAGCCGGAGCTCGTCACCAAGTACAGTGCGCGACTGCCGGGCGTGCACCAGCGCGTAGCGGAGGTAATCGATGAGATACCCCAGCATGCGCTTGCCGCGCTCCGGGTTGCTGTCCACCAGGCTCTGGACGTGGGCCAGGGAGTTGAACAGCATGTGCGGCTCGATCTGGGCCCGCAGCAGACGCAGTTCCGTGGCCGCACGATTGCGCTCTGCTTGCAGGCGCCGCAGCTCCTGCTCCTGCAGGCTTGTGCGGGTGCGCAGCAGGCGTTCGCGACTGAAGAAATAGTACGCGGCGATGGCGCCGAAAAGCAGCGCGATCACGACGGTCTGCAGGAACACGGTCACCGGCGCCCGGGTGCGCTCGTCCGCCACACCCGTGACCAGCAGCGCCAGCAGCACGCCGGCCAGCGCACCCAGCACCACGGCAACTGCAATCCCGGCCACCAGGCGTCCGCCAGCCAGGCGGCGGAACGGCACCACCTCGAGCATGGCAAAGATGCTCAGCCCGATGCACTGAGCGAACACCATGTTCACCGCGAAGGTGCCACCGTAGCCGATGGTGGTCAGGAAAGCCGCGATCAGGCCGTTGAACACCAGGGTCCAGAGCAGTCGCCAGTGGAAGCGCATGCCGCCCCAGGCAATGGCGCTCCTGGCCTCCGTGTTGCGCTGCTCTGCGGTCACGCGGTCACCCCTATGCCGGTTTCAGCACCATAAGCGAGAACGCGGCGAGGGGTAAAACCACGGCGACGACACCGGCGGCCATCCAGACCACCGACAGCTGCCGGTAACGGCGCGGAACCTCACCTCCGGCGGCAAAACCCCGCGCCATGCGGGCCTGCACCACCTGCACCGGGATCAGAATACCCACCCAGATCAGCCCCGTGGCGAGGAACAGGGTCTGCCCCCAGTCCAGCCACGGCGTGTCCAGGCTCCAGGGACCGGCGAACACCATGGCATAACCGCTGCCGCCCAGCAGCAGCACACCCACGGCCGTGAACACAATATCCGTGAGCGTGACCTGCCGCTGGGCAAACGCGAGCACGGCGAGGTCACGGGTGCGATCCGCCATGGCCTTCCACCAGGCCGTGACGATGATGTTTCCCAGCAGCAGCACGGCGCCGAGGACATGCAGCAGTTTCAGCAGGCTGTAAGTCTCCATGGTCACGCCTCCTTCCAGTTGCCGTGAAAACCCAGCGGCACCGGGTACGGCAGGTGCGCCTGCGCCACCGGCCCGTCCACCAGTGCGTCGGCCCGGAACACCGAAATCAGCGACACCTGCCTGTCGACATCCAGCGCCGTGCCGACCAGCCAGCCTCCGTCCTCGCCGGCCTCGCCGGGCACGAACACGTGTTCCTCAGTGATCACATTGGCGCCGAAGTCGTAGTGCTCGGTCTCGCCACTGTCGATGTCCCGCCGCATCACGCCGTTGGACAGCGGGTGTCCCGCCGCGCGGGTCCGCACCGTGGTGTAGAGCTGGCGATAGCGCTCGCCCGTCCGGCGCGGGTCCACCCGCGGGAACTCCGTCTCCTCCGGCAGGATGTCCTGGTCGATACGCCCCTTGCGGGTGTCCAGGCGCACCAGTGCGGTGTGGCCGCCGGCGTACGGGACGTCCTCGCCCCGCATGAGCCCGCGGGCGGCCTTGGTGACGAAATCGGCGTTGTCGTAGCGCGTGTAGTCGAAGCGGATCACCCCGGCGCCGTCCTCCCAGGCGTTGCCGATGTGGAAGTGCAGCCCGGCAGGCAAGTCGAACCACCGCCGGCGCGACCAGTCGCTCTTGTCGATCAGCAGCACCCGCATGGGCTCGTCACCGTACCAGCGGTGGCTGTCGATGAAGCTCTCACCGCGACCGAAGCGCTCCGGGTCCAGCCGGAACGGCGGCAGCAGGAACACCAGGTGACGGCGGGTGATGGCGAAGTCGTGCACCATGGGCGAGGCGTCCAGGGACACAACCTCGGCCCGCCGCAGCGCGCCCGAGGATGCGATCTCGTAGAGCACCAGCGCGCCGTCGCCGGGAACCACGCCAAAGTTCCACAACGTGCCGTCGGTATCCACCGCCGGGTGGGCGGAGAACGGCGCGCCCTCGAGTTCGTCACTCCAAGCGAGACGCTCGCCGGTGGCCAGCGTCTCGGGGTTCACTTCCCAGGCGGAGCCGCCCTCCCACAGCGCCAGGAGGCGGTCATCGAAGGGCAGGATGTTGGTGTTGGCGGTGTTGATCGCATCCGGGCTGGCCACGGACTCGACGTCCGGGAACACGGTGCCGAACGCCGGCCGGCGGAACGCCTCGGCACAGGTCTCGGCGCGGTACTTGGGCGTCTCCACGAACCGGGCATGGTGGCTGATGCAGCCGTCACCGAAGCGGTAGGCGTGGACCATGCCGTCACCGTCGAACCAGTGGCTGTAGCGGCGATCGCCCAGTTCGTGGCGCGCGGGCCCGTTGCGGTAGAAGGTACCCGCCAGGCCCTGCGGCAGCCGCCCGTCCAGCTTAAGCGCCGGCGTGTGCAACTCCTCGGCACGGGGGTTCTGAAACCCCAGGTGCCAATCCGGCGTCGTGGTCTCGCCGGCCAGTGCATGGGTCAGGGAAGCGGGCAGCATCAGCCCCGTGCCGCCCAGTCCCGTCAGACGCATGAAATCCCTGCGCTTCATGGTGCACCTCCTTCAGGGGCGGTTGAGGCGAATGGTCATGTCGACGGTTGCGCCGTCGACGGGGAATGCGGCGTCGCCGAAGTCCGGCGGCCCCATCCCGCCCGAGGCGTCCTGGCTGAACCCCCAGGGCTCCCGCGGCACGCCCAGCAGATTGGTGTCCAGCTCGCCGTTGCCGTTGATGTCCTGGAACGCGGCGATGGCGTAGTCACCGGTATCCAGGCCAGGGAACGTGAGTGCAACGCTGTCGCCGCTGACCGGTTTGCGGATCTCCTCTACGGCTCCGACGCGGTCGTCAAATCTGGCCTCGGTGTCGTAGAGGGCGACCATCAGGTGCCCGGTATCCGGCTCCAGGTTCTCGACGGTGACCCGCAGGTCCGCCGCCTGGGCACCGGCAACGCCGAGGCCGAGAATCAGGCCGGTGGTCGTGCTTGCTAGCGAGTGCGTCATGGTGTCCTCCGGGTGTCACTGGCCGTGTCGGTGATACCAGTGTCCCGGCTCGGCGGCACAACGACGCGGGTTGTGCGACGGAATGCA
>SKYZ01000015.1 GCA_007127625.1 Aquisalimonas sp.
GGCCAGGACGGCCGCAGTCGAGCCTACATGGATGTATTCACGGCGTGTCCGTGACCGATGTACCCGACCCCGGCGCCCCCGATCCACGGCACACGAGCAACCGTGATCCAGTTCTCCGCACCCTGCCATAGTGGTACCTTTGGCAACCATCATCCGCAGCCAGTAGCGAACAGGAACGCACCCGTGACCACCCAGCCCCCGGACGACGACACCATCGACTTCGGCTACCAGCGCGTGCCGCGCAGCGAGAAGGCCGCCCGGGTCGGCAAGGTCTTCCGCTCCGTGGCCAGCCGTTACGATCTGATGAACGACCTCATGTCCGCCGGCCTGCACCGCCTGTGGAAGCGCCAGACCGTGGCCATGGCGCGGCTGCGCCCGGGACAGCGCGTGCTGGACCTGGCCGCCGGCACCGGCGACCTGGTGGAGCTCATGGCGCCCAGAATCGGGGCCGAGGGGCAGGTGGTAATGACCGACATCAACGAGGCCATGCTCACCGAGGGCCGCAACCGCCTCATCGATGCCGGCTGGCTGCGCCCCATCGACTACGCCCTGGTCAACGCCGAGCACCTGCCCTTTGCCGGCAGCAGCTTCGACCGGGTGACCATGGCCTTCGGCCTGCGCAACGTGACCGACAAGGAACGGGCTCTGCGGGAGATGCGCCGGGTGCTCAAGCCCGGAGGTTTCGCCCTGGTGCTGGAATTCTCCCAGCTCTACATCGGCGCGCTGCGCCCGGTGTACGACGCCTATTCGTTTCAGGTGCTGCCCCGCATGGGCAAGCTTGTCACCGATGATGCCGACAGCTATCGCTATCTGGCCGAGTCCATCCGCATGCACCCGGACCAGGCCACGTTGCGGGACATGATGCTCGGCGCCGGCCTGGAAGACTGCGACTACACCAACATGAGCGGCGGCGTAGTGGCGATCCACCGCGGCTACCGCTACTGAACCACACTGCAGCCACCGGAGGCGCGTCATGACCACCCCCCTGGGCCTGCTGCTGGATCCCGCCAACCGCATCATTGACCGCATCATCCGGCTGGATCCGGACGCCGCCACGCGGACCGCGCCGCTGACCGGTCGCCGCATTCGCGTCGCCCTCAGCGAGCCCGAGATCACCGTCGACGCAACGTTCACCGCCGACGGCCTGCACCTGGCCGAACCCGGGGAGGACGTCGCCGACGTCACCGTCAGCGGTCGCCTCGGCGATCTCATCGCTCTGGCACGGGACCCGGAGGCGGGCGGCAGTGGACTGCGTTTCGAGGGCGATGCCGCCGTCGCCCAACAGGTGCGGCGGTTCTTCCGTGAGCTGGACGTGGACTGGGAAGAGGGCCTCGCCACCTACCTGGGCGATGCACCCGCGCACCAGATCGGCCGCCTCGTGCGCGGGGTGCGCGGCTGGTTTGCCGAGAGTACCGACGCCGCCGGGCGCAACCTGGCGGAGTACCTCACCGAGGAACGCCGGGACCTGCCGCCGCGGGCCGAAGTGGAGGCCTTCCTCGACGACGTGGACCGCCTGCGCAGCGATGCCGACCGGCTGGCAGCCCGCGTCACTCTGCTGGAACAGCGTCATCGGGGCAGTGGCCAATGATGCGACGCGGGCTACGACTGCTGCACATCAACTGGGTGCTGGTGAAATACGGCCTGGATGACGTCATTCTCGCCACTCGCCTGCTGCGCCCGCTGCAGTGGACCCGCTACTTGATGCCCTGGAACTGGGTGCGACGCAGCCACGGCACCCGGGGCGAACGCATCCGGCGCGCGCTGGAGGAGCTGGGTCCGATCTTCGTCAAGTTCGGCCAGATCCTCTCCACCCGGCGCGATCTCCTGCCACCGGACATCGCCGACGAGCTGGCGCGGCTGCAGGACCGGGTACCGCCGTTTCCGGTGGATGCGGCCCGTGCCATCATCGAACGCTCCTACGAACACCCGCTGGGCGAGGTGTTCGAGCGCTTCGACGATACGCCCATTGCCTCGGCCTCCATTGCCCAGGTCCATGGCGCGCGCCTGCGCGACGGCCAGGAAGTCGTGGTCAAGGTCGTGCGCCCGGACATCGAGCCGGTGATCCGGCGTGATCTCGGGCTGATGTACACCTTCGCCACGCTGACGCAGCGCTACTGGTCCCACGGCCGGCGACTCCGCCCCCGGGAAGTGGTGGCGGAGTTCGAGAAGACCCTGATCGACGAACTGGATCTCATGCGCGAGGCGGCCAACGCCTCGCAGCTGCGACGCAATTTCCAGGACTCCGAGCTGCTCTACGTCCCGGCGGTGCACTTCAATCTCACCACCGAGCGCGTCATGGTCATGGAGCGGATCACCGGCGTGCCGGTCAACCACATGGAAACGCTGCGGGCGCAGGAGGTGGACCTGCGTCGCCTGGCGGAGAAGGGCGTGGAGATCTTCTTCACCCAGGTCTTCCGCGACAGCTTCTTTCACGCCGACATGCACCCGGGCAACATCTTCGTGGACACCTCCAACCCGACAGACCCGCGCTACATCGCCGTGGACTTCGGCATCGTCGGCAGTCTCGGACCGGTGGACCATCGCTACCTCGCGGAGAACTTCCTCGCCTTCTTCAACCGCGACTACCGGCGCGTGGCGGAACTGCACGTGGAGTCCGGCTGGGTGCCGCCGGGGACCCGCGTGGAGGAGTTCGAGGCGGCCATTCGTACCGTGTGCGAACCGATCTTCGAGCGTCCCCTGCGGGAGATCTCCTTCGGGGCCCTGCTGATGCGGCTGTTCCAGACCGGGCGGCGTTTCGACATGGAGATCCAGCCGCAGCTGGTGCTGCTGCAGAAGACCCTGCTGAACATTGAAGGCCTGGGCCGGCAGCTCTACCCGGAGCTCGATCTCTGGCGGACCGCCAAGCCTTACATGGAACGCTGGATGCGCGAGGAACTGGGCGTGGGCGCGGTGCTTCGCAACATCCGTCGCGAGTTGCCCCACTGGGGCGAGGAACTGCCCCGCATGCCCCAGCGGCTACTGGAGGCGCTGGAAGCACTGCACGACACCCGCCGGCAGATGGACAACCAGCGCCAGGAGCTGCAGGCGCTGCACCGCGCGGTGGACCGCAGTGGCTGGCGCCGCGAGGCGACCCTGGTGGGCGCGCTGGTGATCACCGGCGCCATCCTGCTGCAGATCCTGGGTTCGCCACCCGGGCCGGAGCTTGCCGGGGTACCCGCAGCGAGCTGGGGCCTCGGTGTCATCGGCGCCATCATCACCGCCAGTGGCTGGCTGCGGCGTTGAGGCTCGGGCAAATCTGGTATCCTGCCGCGTTATCGCGATGCCGGTGCGGCGTCGCATCATCATTCTTCGGAAACGACCTTGCGCCTGCGCCCCCTGCTGCGCCGCGGTGAGGGCATGGCCATTGACGGGGTTGCGACATGAGTCAACTGGACAAACTGGTCGGCCTGCTCGATCTCGAGCAGCTGGAAGTCAATCTTTTCCGGGGCGAGAGCCGGGCCATCGTCGGGTCGCGGGTGTTCGGCGGGCAGGTGCTGGGCCAGGCCCTGGTGGCGGCCGGCCGCACCGTGGCGGAGGACCGCTTCGCCCACTCCCTGCACGCCTACTTCCTGCGGGCCGGCGACGCCGAGGCCCCGATCATCTACGACGTCGAGCGCGCCCGGGACGGGGGCAGCTTCAACACGCGGCGCATTGTCGCCATCCAGCACGGCCGCCCGATCTTCAACATGTCGGTATCGTTCCAGATCCAGGAGGAGGGCTGCGACCACCAGCTGGACATGCCCGAGGAGATTCCGGCGCCGGAGGACGTGGAAAGCGAAGTGGACCTGATGGAGCGCTTCCGCGACCGGATGCCGCAGCACTTCCTGGATACGCTGATCCACCAGCGCCCAATAGAAATCCGCCCCATCGACCCCGACGACCCCATGGAACCCGAGCCCGTGGCGCCCTTCCGCAACTCCTGGATGCGGACCCGGGGTCCGCTCCCCGACGACGATGGCATCCACCGGGCGCTGCTCGCCTACGCGTCGGATTTCCGGCTGCTGGCCACCGCGCTGCTACCCCACGGGCGCAGCATCTTCCAGGAGCGCACGCAGATGGCCAGCCTGGACCACGCCATGTGGTTCCACCGGCCATTCCGCATGGACGACTGGCTGCTCTACCACATGGACAGCCCCAGTGCATCCAATGCCCGGGGGTTCACCCGCGGCCACATCTTCAGCCGCAACGGCGATCTGGTGGCCTCGGTGGTGCAGGAAGGGCTGATTCGTCCGAGGGACCAGGACTGACGGGGCAACCGGATGCCCCGTCGGAGGAGGTGGGGCCTCAGTAGTTGCGAATGGAAATGGACACGCCCACGGCTTCGTCCTCGCAATCCATGACCCGGTTATAGGTGTCCACCACCTGTCCGCCGGGTAGCCCGTCCTCGCACAGTGACGGAATGACGGCGCGGACCTGGTAGCCAGCACCGGAGCGGTTCGCCGCACCGGTGACAGCAGTCCGGGCCTGTGGCGGGCGGGCGGTCGAGTTCACTAGGGGCCCGTCGCTTTCCAGCAGCGCGTCATCCGCCTCGAGCTGCAGGCTCAGCTGCAGTGGCACGGGGCCGGAAGTGTCCTGGGCTGCCGCCAGGCCGGGAACCGTGAACGCTGACAACAGGCCAAGCAGCAGGCAGATCCTCTGCATCGCCGCGCACCTCGCTCGAGTCTGGCAAAACGTGGGGGATCACGCGGATTCTACGCTTGCGTGGCGCTGCAGCATAGAGACTTCCATCACATCTCTGGCGTCTCGTGGTCGTCCTCGGGGGGCATCTGAATGAAGCAGCCGTCCCGTAGCAGACGCCGCATGAGTTCGCGGGCCTCGATGCGGGCCAGGCGACGCTCCGGGGTCAGCACGAGATCCATGACGTGTTCCAGCGGGCCGAAGCCCCGCCGCACGTTCTCGGGCACCTCCTCCAGCGCGGCATGGCCGGGCACGAACAGGTAGGTATCGGGGGCCCTGGGGCCCTTGTAGACAGCACACAACATGGCGGCTCCTCACCGTGGTCGGGCGCCGGGAGTATCCACACTCCGGAGCCCGACGGCAAGGGCCGGTGCGCTGCGCCTCAGGGTGCGGCCTGGTCCCCGCCCCGGTGCAGGATCAGGTCCACGCGACGATTGGCCGCCCGCCCCGGGGCATTGGTATTGGGTGCCACCGGATCGGTATCGGCGCGCCCCACCGCACGCATGCGTTCCGCCGGCACCCCGGCGGCCTCCAGATAGCGCAACACCTCCGTCGCCCGCGCGGTGGAGAGTTCCCAGTTGGAAGGGAAAGCCTGGGTGCGGATCGGCACGTTGTCAGTGTGGCCTTCCACCGAGATCTCACCGGGGTGGTCCTGCAGGACCTGCACCAGTTCATCCAGAACGCCGGCGCCCTCGGTGGTGAGGCTGGCGGCGCCTGACTGGAACAACAGACTGTCCTGGATGCGCAGGCTGACCCGGTCGCGCTCCTCGATCACCTCGACCCGGTCTGTCTCCAGATCGGGGCCGTCCATCTCCTGCGCCGCGGGTTCAGCCTCCATGCCCGGTTGGTCCGCCCCGGGCAGCAGTGCCCTGTCCATGGCCGGCGCAGGCACCGGGACCACCAGCGCCTCGGGGGCCGCCTGCGGCGGGCTCGGGTCGGGGTCGGCGAAAGCGAGCAGGACAATGAACAGCACCAGCAGCAGGGTCAGCACGTCCAGATAGATCAACATCCAGCCGGATTCCGCCTCGGTATCACCGCCCTCGGGCACCAGCAGCTCTTCGCGGAACCTGCTGCCGCCCTGCCCGTGACGCCCCTGGGCCAGCAGCTCGCTCATGACCGCCGCGTCCCCGTGCTCGGGTTCTTCGGCGCCGTTGCCGGGGATTCGCGGATTTCGTCGCGGTACTCCGCCATGAACGAACGCAGGGTCTCTCGCACGAACGTGGGATTGCGCTTCTGACAGATCAGCGCCACGCCTTCAAGGATCATGTTCATGGCAATCAGCCGCTCCTCCGTGCGGCGCTCCAGCTTCACTGCCACCGGCTTGAACAGCAGGTTCGCCAGCAGAATGCCGTAGAAAGTGGTGAGCAGGGCCACGCCCATGTGCTGGCCGATCACCGTCATGTCCCCGGTATCCAGCACGAACAGCATGTTGATCAGCCCCACCAGGGTCCCGATCATGCCGAATGCCGGGGCGAAGCTGGCCATGGAGCGGAACATCTGCGCCTCGGCGTGCTCGCGGGTTCGCAGTCGCGCGATACGCCAGCGCAGGAGATCGAGAATGTCCTGCTCGGGGGTTCCGTCGATGACCAGCTGCACGCCGGTGCGCAGAAAGGGGTTGCGCACCCGGTCCAGGGCGCGTTCCACCGCTCGCAGGTCATCGCGGAACCAGAGCGTGGCCATGTTGACCAGCTCGTTCATGTCGTCCCGGGTGTAGAGGCGCTCGTTGCGAAAAACGATGCCGAGCAGCCCCAGCACTCGCAGCACTTCGCGCAGCGGGTAGCTGATGAAGGTGGCCGCCAGGGTGCCGACGATGACAATGCCGAGGCCGGGCAGATTGAGATAGGCGTGGGCATCTTCGGCGGCGAACAGAAGCACTGCGGTCAGCAGGACCAGGCCGAAGACCATGCCGATCATTGTGGACGGATTCATGGGCGCCTCTACCGTTGCGAGTAGACCGGCGCCGGTTCAGTGCTGGTTGTTCCGGCGCCCGTAGAGTTCGTCCAAGCCTACCAGCTCCACCTGGTACGTCTCTGCGAACTGGCGCAGATCCTGTTCAAGAACGTCCAGGGTCTCGGGATAGGGGTGACCGATGCCCACGGCAGTGCCCTGGCGGCGGGCCGTGCGGAACAGCTGGTGGAGTTGGGCGCGGATGGCCTCGGCATCCCGATGGTGATCCAGGAACACGTCCCGCTCCAGGGCCGGCAGTTCCGCTTCCAGTGCCATGTCCTTGGCAACGGTGCGCTCCGAGGTACGACTGTCCAGGAACAACAGTTCGCCCTCCTCCTGCAGCACTTCCATGAGCCAGGTCATGTGCCCGGGATGGCGAGTCAGGAGGCTGCCCATGTGGTTGTTCACCGAGCGCACGTGGGGCACGGCGGCAAGGCTGTCGGTCACCGCATCGCGGAACGCCTCGGGCGGCATGTCCAGTGTCACGCCACCGGGCCCCAGGGGGACGTCCTCGATGGCCTGCATGGGCAGATGCAGCATGACGTCCTTGCTGGCGGCATGGCAGGCGCGGGCCTGGCGCTCGGCATGGGGTGTATGCGGCAGCACGGAGCAGACCAGCGGCGCGTCCAGGGCAACCACGCGATCTCCCTCCGCCGGGCGGTCGCCCATGTCGTCGATCACCAGCAGCACCGCCGGTCGGTTCTCCGCACCGACCAGGGCCGGCAACCACAGCAGGACCAACAGCAGCACGAGCCGACGCCCCATCAGCCGCCTTCCCCCTGCTGCTGGAAGATGTTCAGCCCCTTGAGCAGGTTCAGCGCCTCGTCGATGGCGTGGTCGCGCTCATCGTCGTCATCACCGCGCTGCGGCCGGGTCTCGCGGTCCAGACGCACGTCCGGCTCGATGCCGCCTTCCTCGATCAGCCGGCCCGAGGGCGTGAAGTACTTGGCGGTGGTGAGCTTCACCGCCGAGCCGCCGCTGAGGGGCAGAATGCTCTGCACCGAGCCCTTGCCGAAGGTGTTGCTGCCCATGAGCACGGCCCGGCGATGGTCCTGGAGCGCCCCGGCAACGATTTCCGA
>SKYZ01000295.1 GCA_007127625.1 Aquisalimonas sp.
CTGGTAGCCGATGGCCTTCGCCGCCGCCACCGCTGCCTCGCCCATGGCACGACGCTTGTCCGCGGACAGACCTGGTGCCGGGGCTTCTTCGATCACCTTCTGGTGGCGGCGCTGCACGGAGCAGTCGCGCTCGAACAGATGCACGGCGCTGCCGTGGCTGTCGGCGAATACCTGAATCTCCACATGGCGTGGCTGCAGCAGGTATTTCTCCAGCAGCACGGTGTCATCACCGAAGCTGGCCCTGGCCTCGCGCCGGGCACCGTCCAGGGCGTCGCCGAACTCCTTGGGCTCGTCAACGCGCCGCATGCCCTTGCCGCCACCGCCGGCGGAGGCCTTGATGAGGACGGGGTAACCGATGTCCTCGGCCACGGACTGAAGGTGCTCGACGCTCTGGTCATCGCCGTGGTATCCCGGCACGAGCGGCACGCCTGCCTCCGCCATGATGCTCTTGGCCGCGCTCTTCGACCCCATGGCACGGATGGCCGCGGCCGGCGGGCCGATGAAGCGCACGCCAGCGCGTTCGCAGGCCTCGGCGAACTCCGCGTTCTCCGAGAGAAAGCCGTACCCCGGATGGACGGCCTCGGCACCGCTGCGGCGGGCTACCTCGAGAATGCGCTCGCTGTTGAGGTAGCTCTCCCGCGCCGGCGCCGGGCCGATGGGCCAGGCCTCGTCGCAGGCATGCACGTGCAGGGCGTCGGCGTCGGCGTCCGAGTAGACCGCCACCGTGCGTACACCCAGGGCGCGGCAGGTGCGGGCGATACGGCAGGCGATCTCGCCGCGGTTGGCTATGAGTACCGTACGGAACATGCCTGATCTACTCCTGTACCCATGCCGGCTTGCGCTTTTCCAGGAAGGCGGACATGCCTTCCTGGCCCTCGTCGCCCACGCGGATGTTAGCGATGCGCCGGGCGGTGTCCTCGATCATGGTGCGGTCCACCGGGCCGCGGCCGACGGCGCGGGCGAGATCCTTGGCCGCCGCCATGGCCTCCGGGCCGTTGCCATGCATCTGCTTGAGCAACGCCTGGATGCGCGTGTCCAGCGTGTCCGCCGGCACGCACTCGTGGACCAGGCCGATGCGCGCCGCCTCGGTGGCATCGAAGCGCTCGGCGGTGACGAAATAGCGTCGGGCGTGCTGCTCGCCCATGGCCTTGACCACATACGGCGAGATGGCGGCGGGGATGAGGCCGAGCTTTACCTCCGAGAGGCAGAAGGTGGCGTTGTCCGAGGCGATGGCGATGTCACAGCACGCCACCAGGCCCACGCCGCCGCCGAAGGCGGCCCCGTGGACTCGGGCGATGGTGGGCTTGTCGAGTCCGTCCAGGGTTTCCATGAGCTCGGCCAGGGCCAGGGCGTCGGCCTCGTTCTGCTCTTTGGTATAGCCGGCCATGCGCTGCATCCAGTTGAGATCGGCGCCGGCGGAGAAGCTCTTGCCGTTACCGCCGAGTATGACTACTCGCACGGACGGGTCGCGCTCCAGCGCCTTGAGGATGTCCGTGAGCTCGGCGATGAAGGTATCGTCGAAGGCGTTGTGGCGGTCGGGCCGGTTCATGGTGACCACCGCGACCCCGGCACGATGCTCGACGCGGATGGAGGCTTCGTCGCTCATGGCTGCGTTCAGCTCCGTTACATGCGGAAGACGCCGAAGCGGGTGTCCCGCGTCGGCGCGTTCTGACTGGTGGAGATACCCAGGCCCAGCACCATGCGGGTGTCCGCCGGGTCGATGACGCCGTCGTCCCACAGCCGCGCGGTGGCGTAATAGGGGTGACCCTGGTGCTCGTACTGCTCGCGGATGGGCTGCTTGAAGGCTTCCTCGTCCTCGGCGCTCCAGCGCTCGCCCTTGCGCTCGACGCCGTCGCGGCGCACCTGCGCCATGACGTTGGCGGCCTGGTCGCCGCCCATGACCGAGACGCGGGCGTTGGGCCACATCCACAGGAACCGCGGAGAGTAGGCGCGACCGCACATGCCATAGTTGCCGGCACCGAAACTGCCGCCGATGATCACCGTGAACTTCGGCACGCTGGTGGACGCCACCGCCGTGACCAGCTTCGCCCCGTCTTTGGCGATGCCGCCGGCCTCGTACTTGCTGCCCACCATGAACCCGGTAATGTTCTGCAGGAATACCAGCGGGATGCCCCGCTGACTGCACAGTTCCACGAAGTGGGCGCCCTTGAGGGCCGACTCCGAGAACAGCACGCCGTTGTTGGCGATGATGCCTACGGGATAGCCGAAGATGCGCGCGAAGCCGCAGACCAGGGTGGTCCCGTAGAGCTGCTTGAACTCCTCGAAACGTGAGCCGTCGACGATGCGGGCGATGACCTCACGGACGTCGTAGGGCTTGCGCAGGTCCGTGGGGATGGCGCCGTGGAGTTCCTCGGGATCGTACAGCGGCTCTTCCGGCTCGCGGATGTCCAGATCCACCGTCTTGGTGCCGTTCAGGTAGCTCACGCTCTGGCGCACGATGCCCAGCGCATGGGCGTCGTTGAGCGCGTAGTGGTCGGTGACGCCGGAGGTGCGGGAGTGCACGTCGGCGCCGCCCAGTTCCTCGGCACTGACCACCTCGCCGGTGGCGGCCTTCACCAGCGGCGGGCCGCCGAGGAAGATGGTCCCCTGTTCCTTGACGATGATGCTCTCGTCGGACATGGCCGGCACATAGGCGCCGCCGGCGGTACACGACCCCATGACCACCGCCACCTGCGGGATGCCCGCCGCCGACAGGTTCGCCTGGTTGTAGAAGATGCGCCCGAAGTGGTCGCGGTCGGGAAACACCTTGTCCTGATTGGGCAGATTGGCGCCGCCCGAGTCCACCAGGTAGATGCACGGCAGGTGGTTCTCCGCGGCGATCTCCTGGGCGCGCAGGTGCTTTTTCACCGTCTCCGGGTAGTAGGTGCCGCCCTTCACCGTGGCGTCGTTGACCACGATCATGCACTCGCGCCCGCTCACCCGGCCGACACCCGTGATGATGCCCGCCGACGGGACTTCATCGTTGTACATGTCCGTGGCGGCAAGCTGGGAGAGCTCAAGAAAGGGTGAACCCACGTCCAGCAGCACGCGGATGCGATCCCTGGGCAGGAGTTTGCCGCGGTCGGTGTGGCGTTTCTGTGGTCCCGGACCGCCGCCCTCCTTGGCACGGGCCACGCGCTCGCGCAGGTCGGCGACCAGGCTGCCCATGGCCTCACGGTTGGCCTGGAACTCCTCGGAGCGTGGGTCGACGCGGGATTTCAGCACCGTCATCGCAGTGTCCTTGTCGCTTATTTGGTCTGTTCGAACAGCTCGCGGCCGATAAGCATGCGCCGCACCTCCGACGTGCCGGCGCCGATCTCGTAGAGCTTGGCATCGCGCAGCAGCCGCCCCGTGGGATACTCGTTGATGTAGCCGTTACCGCCCAGGGCCTGGATGGCCTCCAGCGCCACCTGGGTCGCCTTCTCGGCCGCATACAGTATGGCGCCGGCGGCGTCCTTGCGGGTCGTCTCGCCGCGGTCGCAGGCGCCGCCCACAGCGTAGACGTAGGCGCGGCATGCGTTCATGGTGGTGTACATGTCCGCGATCTTGCCCTGCATGAGCTGAAAGGTGCCGATGGGCTCGCCGAACTGCTTGCGCTCGTGCACGTAGGGCACCACCACATCCAGGCAGGCCTGCATGATCCCCAGCGGCCCGGCGGCCAGCACAGCGCGTTCATAGTCCAGACCGCTCATCAGCACCCGGGCGCCGCCGCCCTCTTTGCCGAGGATGTTCTCTGCGGGGACCTTGCAGTCCTCGAACACCAGCTCGCAGGTATTGGAGCCGCGCATGCCGAGCTTGTCCAGCTTCTGCGCGGTGGAAAAGCCGGGCATGTCGCGCTCGATCAGGAATGCCGTGATGCCCTTGCTGCCGGCGCTGGGGTCGGTCTTGGCGTAGACCACCAGGGTGTCGGCTTCCGGACCATTGGTAATCCACATCTTGTTGCCATTGAGCACGAAGTGATCGCCCTGGCGCTCCGCGCGCAGTTTCATGGACACCACGTCGGACCCTGCCCCTGGCTCCGACATGGCCAGCGCCCCCACATGCTCGCCGGAGACGAGCTTCGGCAGATACTTCTGCCGCTGCTCCTCGGTGCCGTTGAGGCGGATCTGGTTCACGCAGAGATTGGAATGGGCACCGTAGGAGAGCCCCACGGAGGCCGATGCCCGGGAGATCTCCTCCATGGCAATCATGTGGGCCAGGTATCCCATGCCGGCACCGCCGTAGGCGTCTTCCACGGTGATGCCCAGCAGGCCCATGTCGCCGAGCTTGCCCCAGAGGTCATGGGGGAAGGTGTTGGTCTCGTCGATTTCGGCGGCGCGCGGGGCGATTTCCCGGGCGGCGAAGCCGGCAACGGAGTCGCGCAGCATGTCCAGCTCTTCGCCGAGGCCGAAGTTCAGGGTGGGAATCTGCACCATGGTTCGTTTCTCCACGCAGCGCCCGTGGCGCCTTCTGTCATGTGTGGATGCAATGAGCGGTCGGCCGCGCTGCCAGGCAGCGGTCAGCCGGTATCGCCACGCTCCTGTTCATCGAGCAGCTCCCGACAGCGGACGTAGGACTGCTCCAGCTCGGTGAGGGCGTCCTCGATGTCCCTGCGCTGCTGCTTGAGCTGCTCGCGCTTTTCTTCCAGCACACCCAGGTAGTACCGCAGCTGCCGCTGGTGACCGTGGGCCTGATCGTAGAGCACGAAGGTCTCGCGGATCTCGCTCAGGGTCATGCCCAGCCGCTTGCCACGCAGGATCAGCTTCAGTCGTGCCCGATCCCGTCGCCTGTACATCCGTTTCTGGCCGTCGCGGATGGGTTCCAGCAGGCCCTGGTCCTCGTAGTACCGTATGGCCCGGGTGGTAATGTCGAACTCGCGGGCGAGTTCGCCGATGGTGTATACCGGGGCGCTGCTGACGGTGCGAACGGCTTCCATGGTGCTGGAGGCTCCTTAATGGTTAAGTTTTCGTTTACGTAAACGTAACATTATGCCCATGCCCCTTGCAGTGTTGCCTCCCGGCCTGGAGAAACCATGGAACCGAAGAATCCCGCGTATCGTGAACGCATCATCGCCCTGATCGAACAGCCACCGTTCATGCGCAGTCTTGGCACCCAGTTCGTGGACGCGCGGCCCGGCTACTGCGAGACGGTGCTCACCGTCACCCGGGCCCATGCCCAGCAGGACGGGTACGTCCATGCCGGTGTACAGGGCGCACTCGCCGACCATACCTCCGGTTGCGCCGCATTCACCCTGGTGGCCGCCGATGAAATCATTCTCACGGCAGAATACAAGGTGAATCTGCTGCGCCCGGCGGTGGGCGAGCGCCTGCGCTGCCGGGCAAGTGTGCTGCGCCCCGGCCGCACCCTGATGGTCACCGAGGCGGACGTTCTCGCCGAGCGTGACGGCGAGGAGCGCCTGGTGGCCCGGGTAACCGCCACCATGGCCGTTACCGCCGCGCGCTGAGCCGCGACCGTCACGCCAGCCAGCGCTTGCGCCGCCGGTAGTGCTTGACGTTGTGGTAATCCACCTTGCCGGTGCCGCCAAGGTAGAACTCCTGAACGTCCGGGTTCTGGCGCAGGACATCGGCTTCTCCGCTCATGACGATGTGGCCGTTCTCCACCAGGTAGGCGTGGTGGGCGATCTCCAGCGCCGCCGAGGCATTCTGCTCCACCAGCAGGACGCTGACACCCTCGTTGGCGTTGATGTCGCGGATGATGGCGAAGATCTCCTCCACCAGCACCGGGGCCAGGCCGAGGCTTGGCTCATCGAGCATCAGCAGCCTGGGCTCGGTCATGAGAGCGCGGCCAATGGCGAGCATCTGCTGCTCGCCGCCCGAGAGGTACCCCGCCTTGCCCCGGGCACGCTCCTTGAGGCGCGGAAAATAAGTGAAAACCTGATCGCGCAACTCCTGATAGCGGCCGCGGCTGCCTCGGGTGGGGTAGGCGGCCAGCAGGTTGTCTTCCGGCGTGAGGTGGCCGAAGATCCGCCGGCCCTCCAGTACGTGGACCAGTCCGCGCTGGACCCGCTGTGACGCGCCCAGGGGCGCCAGGTCCTCACCCATGAAGTGAACCTGGCCGCGGGTGACTTCACCGCGTTCCGGCGCCAGCAGGCCACTGATGGTCTTCAGCGTGGTGCTCTTGCCGGCGCCGTTGCCGCCGAGTAGGGCCACCATCTGGCCGTCCCCGACTTCCAGCGAGATGCCCTTGATGGCGAGGAAGACCTTGTCGTAGATCACCTCGACGTTGCTCATGGTCAGCACGGCGTCCCTGGCGGTGCCGGCTGTCTGCGCTGCGTCTGCCGTCATGAATGCGTTCCCCGTGTGCACGGGCCCGCCGGGGCGGCTGCCGCCGGCGGGCCGTCTGCCATTAGCGGCCTTCGCGGAAGCCCTCGGCGTCCTTGCGGATCTCTTCCCAGACGATGTCCTGGTAGGCGTTGTACCAGTCGGTAATGGGCTCCCACTCCTCGCCGTTCCACTGGGAGACACGGCCGTAGCCGCCACCCTGGTGGTCATCCTCGGAGAAGGTGACAGGCGGCATCATGCCCTCGGCGTCGAAGTTCTCCAGCATGCGGATGCCGTCCCGGAGCTTCTCCCCGGTCAACGGCGCACCGTGCTCCTCCAGGGCCTTGCGCGCACCTTCCACGGCAACGGCCATGGTGGCCACGCCGATGTTGTAGTAGGTGGTGCCCACGTTCTCGCGGTCGCCTGCGCCATGCCCCGGCTCGATCACATGCTCCATGATGCGCTCGATGATCGGGTAGTCCCTGCCGGTGGCCACGGCCTCGAACCGCTTCAGGCCCTTGGCACGGTCCGTGCCGACGGTGCGGGCGTCGGTTTCCGCCATCCACACCACCGAGAGGATCTGCTCGGGATCAATACCGTTGCGGATCGCCTCGCGCACGGACACCGGCTGACCGCCGCCGGCACCCCAGATCATGACGAAGTCCGGACGATAGCGACGCACGTCAGACCAGGTGGCGGACTGCTCGTTACCCGGGCTCGGGTAGGCGAAGGTGCGATACTCGAAGCCCTCGCGCTCGGCAAGCTCCTGCATCACCGGCACCGGCTCCCGCCCGAAGGGCGAGTCGATGTAGACGTGGGCGATGCGCTTGCCTTCCAGGCCCCCGTGGTTCTCGTCGATGTAGTTGGCGAGCACGGTGGCCTGGGACCAGTAGGTAGCCATGAGTGGGAACACGTACGGGAAGGTGGTGCCCTCACTGGCGTCGCCGCGACCGTGCAGGGCGGTGATCATGACCACCTCGTCGTTGAGTACCCGGTTGACCGCGGCCCGGGAGACCGGTGTGCTCAGGAAGTCCACCAGTACGGCTCCCTCGCGGCGTGCCCGGTTGTACGCCTCCAGCCCACGCTGGGGTTCGTTGCCGGTGTCACGGACCAGGGCTTCGAACTTGTGGCCGTTGATGCCGCCTTCCTCGTTGACCAGGCGCAGGTAGTCCCGCTGCCCCTGGTTGTACTCGTCGGTCACGAAGGTGTAGACCGCCGTGAAGTCCTGTGGAAACGCGAACTTGATGGTGTCGTTATCGGCACTGGCAGCGCCCGTGGTGGACAGCGCCGCTGCCGCGACCGCCCCTGTCAGACCCTTGATGAACCGTCGCATGGTGACTCCTCCTCGTTGTGTTGTCTTCCGGGACGGGCTCAGCTCCGGGAGTGCCGGAACGGCCAGACCAGGAAGTATTTCCTGATGTTGTCGTAGATCTTCGCGAGCC
>SKYZ01000430.1 GCA_007127625.1 Aquisalimonas sp.
GAGGCGGGCTGCTCCATGTGCCTGGGCATGAACCCGGACCAGCTCTCCCCCGGCGAGCGCTGCGCGTCCACATCCAACCGCAACTTCGAGGGCCGGCAGGGGCAGGGCGGCCGCACGCACCTGGTGAGCCCCGCCATGGCCGCGGCCGCCGCTGTGGCCGGCCACTTCGTCGACGTCAGGGATATCTGAGATGGAACCGTTCAGTCAGCACAAGGGTCTGGTGGCGCCGCTGGAGCGCAGCAACGTGGACACCGACGCCATCATCCCCAAGCAGTTTCTCAAGTCCATCAAGCGCACCGGCTTCGGCGACAACCTCTTCGACGAGCTGCGCTATCTGGACCACGGCGAACCGGGGCAGGACTGCAGCCAGCGGCCGAAGAACCCCGACTTCGTGCTCAACCGGGAGCGCTACCAGGGGGCCACTGTGCTGCTCACCGGACGAAACTTCGGCTGCGGCTCCTCTCGGGAGCACGCCCCCTGGGCGCTGAAGGATTACGGCTTCCGGGCGATCATCGCGCCGAGCTTCGCCGACATCTTCTACAACAACTGCATCAAGAACGGCCTGCTGCCGGTGGCGCTGCCGGAAGAGACCGTGGAGCGGCTGTTCCGCGAAGTGGAGGCGCAGCCGGGGTACGAACTGGCGGTGGATCTGCCCAACCAGACCGTCACCACCCCGTCCGGAGAGACCTTCGGGTTCGAGATCGACGGTTTCCGCAAGCACATGCTGGAGCAGGGCCTGGACGAAATCGGGCTCACCCTGCAGCACGCCGACGCCATCCGTGCTTACGAAGAACGGCGTCGGCAGGAAGCGCCCTGGCTGTTCCGCGCCTGAGCCCGGACGGCTGCACGCCAACCACGACCGTGCGAGACCCGCGATGAGCCGACAAGTACTGGTGCTGCCCGGTGACGGAATCGGGCAGGAAATCGTTGCCGAAGCCACCAAGGTGCTGGATGCCCTGCGCGCCGACTTCGGCCTGGACGTCAGCCTGACCCACGGCCTGATCGGCGGCGCCGCCTACGACGCCCGCGGCGTGCCGCTGCCCGAGGAAACCCTGGAACAGGCCCGCAACTCCGCCGGCATCCTGCTCGGTGCCGTGGGCGGCCCGCAGTACGACACCCTTGAGCGTTCGTTGCGCCCGGAGCGGGGCCTACTGGCCATCCGCTCCGAGCTGGGGCTGTTCGGCAACCTGCGTCCGGCGATTCTCTACCCGCAGCTGGCCGAGTCCTCGGCGCTCAAGCCCGACGTGGTGGCCGGGCTGGACATCATGATCGTGCGCGAGCTCACGGGCGGCATCTACTTCGGCGAGCCCCGGGGTATCCGCACGCTGGAGAACGGCGAGCGCCAGGGCTACAACACCCTGGTCTACAGCGAGTCCGAGATAGAGCGCATCGGCCGCCTGGCCTTCGAGACGGCCCGCAAGCGCAACAAGCGGCTTTGCTCCGTGGACAAGGCCAACGTGCTGGAAGTCACCGAACTCTGGCGCGAAGTCATGGAGCGCCTGTCCGCCGAGTATCCGGACGTGGAGCTGTCGCACATGTACGTGGATAATGCTGCCATGCAGCTGGTGCGCGCGCCCAAGCAGTTCGACGTCATCGTCACTGGCAACATGTTCGGCGACATCCTTTCCGATTGCGCCGCCATGCTCACCGGCTCCATCGGCATGCTGCCGTCGGCCTCCCTGGACGAGGACGGCCGCGGCATGTACGAGCCCGTGCATGGCTCGGCACCGGACATCGCCGGGCAGGATCTGGCCAATCCCCTGGCCACCATTCTCTCGGTGGCGATGATGCTGCGTTATTCTCTCGGGGAGCCCGACCACGCCGATCGCGTCCAGCGCGCCGTGGGCCGGGTGCTGGACCAGGGGCTGCGCACGCCGGACATTCATGCCGGCGACACCCGGCGCGTCGGCACCCGCGAGATGGGCGACGCCGTTGTGGCTGCACTGCACGACTGAACGCGGGGGGCGCGATGCCCCTCCGAAGCAACCGAACGAAGCGAGGTGACGTGATGAAGCGCGTAGGATTCGTAGGCTGGCGTGGCATGGTCGGTTCCGTGCTCATGCAGCGCATGCGCGAGGAAGGGGACTTCCGGGACATCGAACCGGTGTTCTTCACCACGTCCCAGACCGGCCAGCCGGGACCCGACGTGGGCAAGGACGTGCCGCCGCTGAAGGACGCCAAGGATCTGACCGAACTCCAGGCCATGGACGTGATCGTCACCTGCCAGGGTGGCGACTACACCAGCGCCGTGTATGCCGACCTGCGCAAGCAGGGCTGGAACGGCTACTGGATCGACGCCGCGTCGTCCCTGCGCATGGCGGATGATAGCATCGTCGTGCTGGACCCGGTGAACGCCGACGTGATCCACCAGGGCCTGGCGAACGGCGTGAAGACCTATGTGGGTGGCAACTGTACCGTCAGCCTCATGCTCATGGGCATCGGCGGGCTGCTGCGGGAAGGCCTGGTGGAGTGGATCAGCCCCATGACCTACCAGGCGGCCTCCGGCGCCGGCGCCCAGAACATGCGTGAGCTCATCGCGCAGATGGGCTATCTGCGCGATGCCGTCAGCGCCGAGCTGGCCGACCCGGGCAGCGCCATCCTGGAACTCGACCGCAAGGTGCTTGCCGCCATGCACGACGACGGCTACCCGCGGGAGCACTTCGGATTCCCGCTGGCCGGCAGCGTGCTGCCATGGCTGGACAGCAAGATGGACAGCGGCCAGAGCAAGGAAGAGTGGAAAGCAGGGGTCGAGACCAACAAGATCCTCGGCCGCAGCGACCGGCCCATCCCCATCGACGGCATTTGCGTGCGCGTGGGCGCCATGCGCTCCCACGCACAGGCGCTGACCATCAAGCTTTCAAGGGACGTGCCGCTGGACGAGATCAGCACCATCATTGCCGAGGCCAATCCCTGGTCCAGTGTGGTGCCCAACGAGAAGGAAGACACCCTGCGGGATCTCACGCCGGCGGCGGTGACCGGCACCCTCGACGTGCCGGTGGGACGCCTGCGCAAGCTCTCCATGGGTCCGGACTACCTGGGTGCCTTCACCGTGGGTGACCAGTTGCTTTGGGGGGCGGCGGAGCCGTTGCGGCGCATGCTGGGTATCCTGCGCGAGCAGTAAGTGATTGTCGCCCCGGCAGGTTGGCCTTCCGGGGCGATATTCCGCCGGGGCGAAGGGCACCGTCCCGATGGATGCGACATTTTTGCCGGATTGTCCCGTTTCCGCTCCAAGGGTTTGAAATTGACCGGGCTGAGGGCTACTGTGCTCGGGTCCATCAGGCGACCTGAGCGGTTGCACCGTTTCCTCGGTCGGCCGGTATTTCCCGATTTCCGTCGCAGAATGGGAACGGTCGCACAGACTTGTAACAGGGATAAGAATCACAATCGCAAGGGCTGACGGCTTTGCCGGGCAATTTTTGGCCGATCGGCCCCATCGATAAGGGAATGCCATGGTACGCAGACTGGCTCGCATCGCAGCGCTGACCACGCTTGTTATTCCATCACTCTCGGCAGCAATCGGCGTCGGTTCACTGGAGACCGAGTCGGCGTTGAACGAGCCGCTGGAAGCGCGAATTCCACTGGAATCGGCGGATCTGGAAGAGCTCGAGACCCTGAGTGCGACGCTGGCATCACCGGATGCCTTCGATCGCGCCGGCCTGGAACGGCCGTTCATGCTCTCGCGCCTCGAGTTCGAAGTGGTGACGGAGGATACCCGGCAGCCCTACGTCCTGATCCGTACCTCGGACCCGGTGCGGGAACCTTTCCTCGCCTTCCTGGTGGAGCTCAACTGGGCCGGCGGGCGCTTGATCCGCGAATACACCATGCTCCTGGATCCGCCGGTACACTCGCCGGAGCAGGAGGCAGCGCCCGCGACTGCCGATGCCCCGGCACCCGACGATCCGGCCCCCGACGCCGATGCCCCCGCCACTGTCTCTCCTGGCGATCCCGGCGACCCGGAAGGGGTCCGTGAGATCGATACCGCGGAGGAAATCCAGGTTCAGGACAACGATACCCTGTGGGAACTCGCCGACGAAGTCAGGCCCGATGACGGCGTTTCCGTGCACCAGATGATGATGGCCCTGCTGGAGGCCAATCCCGAAGCCTTCTCCGACGGCAACGTCAACAATCTGCGCGCCGGGGCGATTCTCCGGGTACCCGAGCGCGAAGCCGCCGAGGTGCTCACCGCTGGCGAAGCCAGGCAGGAATTCGCGGCTCAGGTCGAGGCCTGGCAGGCCGGTCGCGCACCGCAACCGGCTCAGCCGGATCCGGCGGATGAGCCCGAAGTGGCAGACGAGGAAGCGCCGCCGGCCGACGACGGCCGCCTGGAAGTGGTTGCCGCCGGCGAGACTGCCGGTGACGACGCCACCGCTTCGCTCATGGACGATGATCTGGAAGCGTCCCCTGAAACCGTGGCGCGGTTGCAGTCGGAACTGGCGGCCATGCGTGAGGAAGAGGCGTCGCTGCGCTCGGAAAACGAAGATCTGCGCCAGCAGACGGCGGAGCTCATGGAGCGCGTCGAGGCGCTGGAGCGCACGCTGGACGTCCAGGTTGAGGGTGCGTTGCCGGGCATGACCGACGAACCGGTGGAAGACGACATTCCGCTGGCCGATGCACCCGAAGAAGCGACGGACCCGGACGACCGAGTCGCCGCGGTGCCGGACGATGAACTGCCGGCGCTGTTCGACGAGGACTCCGCCCTGGAGCAGGATCTGGCGGCGCTGGACGAAGCGCCGGCGGTGGAGACTGCCGAACCCGCCGATGAGCCTGCCCCCGCGGACGATCCCGCCGCGGACGTCGCGGTGGAGGACGATGAGCCCGCGCCGGTGGCTGCCGATGAGCCGGCAGCACCGCAGGCGCCCTGGGAGGACACCCGCCTGATGAGCATGGCCGGCGGTGCTGCGGCACTGATTGCCCTGCTGGTGCTGCTCATGATTCGCCGCCGCCGTAATGCCGCCCAGGATGCGTCCGACATGGTCGCGGCCTCGGCCGGCGCCGGAGTTGCCGCGGCGGACGCGGAAGAGGCCGAGGCGCAGCAGGACGGGGGGACGGATGGCGATGGTGCGCGGGAGACCGCGGGCCGCGACGGCGTCGATCCGCTGGAAGAGATCGAGGTCTACCTCGCCTACGGCCGTTACGACCAGGCCGGTGATCTGCTGGCCTCTGCCATCGGCAATGAGCCGGAACGAACCGACCTGCGCCTCAAGCAGCTGGAAGTCCATGCGTTGACCCATGACCGTGCGGCATTCGAGGCCGATGCCCAGGATCTTTACGGCATGGTGGACGGTGCCGATGATCCGGCCTGGCAGCAGGTCCAGGAGATGGGTCGGGAGATTGCGCCGGAGAATCCGCTGTTCGCCGCAGCCGCCGCGCCCTCCGCCGCCGGATCCATGGGCGGACTGGACGACGCGCCGGAGCCGGGGGAGCCTGTCCAGCCAGCGGCGGAGATCCCGGAGCCGCTGGAGGAGCCGGCCTCTGCCGTGGACGCGCCCGAAACCGAGGCACCGACTCCCGTGGCGCCCGCCACGGAGGACGACGGCACGGACGAGGATGACTTCGGTGATCTCGAGTTCAGTCTGGATGACGCCGAGGACGACAGTCGCACGGAACCGCCTGCGCCGAAGGCGGGTGAGGAAGCGGCCGCTCCGGCGGAGGATGATGACGCCTTCAGTCTCGATTTCGATCTAGACGACTTCCAGGCACCGGCCGATGGCGGCAAGGCCGTCGCCGAACCGGCCGGGGAGAGCGATCAACCGGCGGCGGAGCCGGAAGGCGAGGACGAGCTGTCTCTGGACTTCGAGGCCTGGGAACGTCCCGAGGCCGAACAGCCCAAGGGTGGCGATGCCGAGCCGTCCGAGGCCCTGGAAACCGGTGGCGATGACGACGACGCAACCTCGTTCAACCTCGACGATCTGGATGTCGGTGACGACCCGGTGGCCGAGGAGGAGGGTCTGCGGTACGACGGGCCAGATGCCGCAGACGACGACCAGGGCAGCGAGGAATCGCTGACCCCGGCCGACGACGAGAACGGAGACGGCGACAGTGCCGTCGGGACCGCCCTGGCCGGGAGTGACGGTGACGACGATGACGACGACGATCTCTTCGATGCCGGCGACGAGAACAGCACCAAGCTGGATCTTGCCCGCGCCTATCTGGACATGGGCGACAGCGAGGGTGCCAGGTCCCTGCTGGACGAAGTGATTGCCGAGGGCTCCGACGAGCAGAAGCAGGAGGCGCGCTCCCTCTACGAGGAAGCCTGAGGCAGTGACCGCGGTACGGATCGCCATGGGCGTGGAGTACGCCGGCAGCCGGTATGCCGGCTGGCAGGAACAGCGCCACGCCGATTCCATCCAGAGCCGGGTCGAGGCAGCGTTGAGCCGGGTCGCCGACGAGCCGGTCCGGGTGGTGAGTGCCGGCCGCACCGACGCCGGCGTCCACGCCCTGGGCCAGGTGATTCATTTCGATACCCGGGCCCGGCGCCGGATGCACGGCTGGCGTCTGGGTGGAACCACCTACCTCCCCGATGATATTGCTCTGCCGTGGGCACAGGAGGTGCCGGTGGATTTCGATGCCCGCCGGAGCGCTTTGCAACGGCATTACCGCTACGTGATCCTCAATCGCCAGGTGCGCCCCGGCTGGCTGCAGGAGCGGGTGGCCTGGCACTGGAAACCCCTGGATGCCGATCGCATGCAGGCGGCCGCCCGCTTTCTCGTCGGCGAGCACGATTTCAGTTCCTTTCGCGCAGTGGCCTGTCAGGCGAAGCATGCGTGGCGGGAGGTGACCGATGTCCGGGTTGTCCGCGGCGACGGGGGATTCATCTACCTGGATGTCAGCGCCAACGCCTTTCTCCATCACATGGTCCGCAATATCGCCGGTACGCTCATGACCGTGGGCACCGGGGAGCGGGAACCGGATTGGGTGGCGACGGTGCTTGCCGCACGGGACCGCACCCAGGGCGGAGTGACTGCGCCGGCGGAAGGGCTCTACATGGTGGCGGTGGATTACCCCGCGGTGTTCGGGCTTCCGGCGCCACCGTCGCCGCCCCGCTTTGCCTGAGGGGGATGCGCCGGGTTAATATCAGGGGCTTTGCCAGCGAGGGTCGGCGCGTGCGCACGCGGGTCAAGATATGCGGCATCACCCGGCCGGACGACGCGGCGGAAGCGGCGCGTCTCGGTGTGGACAGCATCGGCCTCGTGTTCCATGACGCCAGTCCCCGTTCAGTGGATCTGCAGACCGCCCGCGCCGTGCGCGCCGCCATTCCGCCGTTCGTGACCGTCGCGGCGCTGTTCATGGATGCCACGGCGGAACGGGTTCGCGAGGTGCTGGGAGCGGTGGCGGTGGACCTGCTCCAGTTCCACGGTAGCGAGTCGCCGGAGTACTGCACGGGGTTCGGTCGTCCCTACATCAAGGCGGTGCCCATGGGGGCCGGATCCCGGCCCGAGCAAGTGCTTGGCGCCCATGAGCAGGCCATCGGCTTTCTCCTGGACAGTCATCGCGTCGGGGAACAGGGCGGCAGTGGCGTTGTCTTCGACTGGAGGGCGATTCCCGATCTCCTCGGCCGGCCGCTGATCCTTGCCGGTGGCCTGACGCCGGACAACGTGGCCGACGCCGTAAGCCAGGTGCGTCCATGGGCGGTGGATGTCAGCAGTGGCGTCGAGAGCGCGCCGGGCGTCAAGGAC
>SKYZ01000139.1 GCA_007127625.1 Aquisalimonas sp.
GACCGCCTCCAGCCGACCATGGCTGGAGACAGTCCGCGACCGAACTCCACCGGGCAGAGCCTGTGCCAGGGCCGCCCACCCCGCCAATCCCGGCTCCCCGTCAGTGTCAATTGACCCAGCGAAACCTTTCCTTTCCGGCCAACCGTCCCCATCTACCCTTGCAGAGCGATTGACAAGTTTTTTGATGAGGGACTTGACCCATGCGAATGGACAAACTGACCACGAAATTCCAGACGGCATTGCAGGATGCCCAATCCCTGGCCGTCGGACGGGATAACCAGTTCATCGAACCGGTGCACCTGATGGTGGCCCTGCTGGACCAGGAGGGCGGCACGGTCCGGCATCTGCTGAACCAGGCGCAGGTGAACGTCAACTACCTGCGCTCGCAGCTGGGCGAGGCCATGGAGCGGCTGGCGTCCGTGGAAGGCGGTGATGGCCAGGTGCAGCTCTCCAACGACATGGGGCGGCTGCTGAACCAGACCGACAAGCTGGCGCAGAAGCGCAAGGACCAGTACATCTCCAGCGAGCTGTTCGTGCTGGCCGCCGCCGAGGACAAGGGCAACCTGGGTGAGCTGCTGCGCAAGGCCGGCGCCACGAAAGAGAAGGTGGAGCAGGCCATCGAGGCGGTGCGCGGTGGCGAGTCGGTGAACGACCCCAATGCCGAGGACCAGCGCCAGGCGCTGGAGAAGTACACCATCGATCTCACCGAACGGGCGGAACAGGGCAAGCTGGACCCGGTGATCGGCCGTGATGACGAGATCCGCCGCACCGTGCAGGTGCTGCAACGCCGGACCAAGAACAACCCGGTGCTCATCGGCGAGCCCGGTGTCGGCAAGACCGCCATTGTCGAGGGGCTGGCGCAGCGGATCGTGAACGCCGAGGTGCCCGAGGGGCTGGTGAGCAAGCGTGTGCTGTCCCTGGACATGGGCGCGCTGGTGGCCGGCGCCAAGTACCGCGGTGAATTCGAGGAGCGGCTGAAAGGCGTACTCAACGACCTCTCCAAGCAGGAGGGGCAGATCATCCTGTTCATCGACGAGATTCACACCATCGTCGGCGCCGGCAAGGCCGAAGGTTCCATGGACGCGGGCAACATGCTGAAACCCGCCCTGGCCCGTGGCGAGTTGCACTGCATCGGTGCCACCACGCTGGATGAGTACCGCAAGAACATCGAGAAGGACGCCGCCCTGGAGCGCCGCTTCCAGAAGGTGCTGGTGGACGAGCCGACCGTGGAGGACACCATTGCCATCCTGCGCGGGCTCAAGGAGCGCTACGAGGTCCACCACAAGGTGGAGATCACCGACCCGGCCATTGTCGCGGCGGCGACCCTGTCGCATCGCTACATCACCGACCGGCAGCTGCCGGACAAGGCCATCGACCTGGTGGACGAGGCGGCTTCGCGCATTCGCATGGAGATCGACTCCAAGCCGGAGGAGATGGACCGCCTGGAGCGGCGGCTGATCCAGCTCAAGATTGAACGCGAGGCACTGAAGAAGGAGTCCGACGACGCCTCGAAGAAGCGCCTGGAGACCCTGGACGAAGAGGTCCAGCGGCTGGAGACCGAGTACCGGGAACTCGAGGAGATCTGGAACTCCGAGAAGGCGTCGGTGGAAGGGACCACCACCATCAAGGAGCAGCTGGAGCGTGCCCGTCAGGAGATGGAGACGGCCCGGCGTGCCGGTGATCTCACCCGCATGTCGGAGCTGCAGTACGGCACCATCCCGGAGTTGGAGCGCAAGCTGGACATGGCGTCCCAGGCGGACATGACCACCGAGAAGCGGCTGCTGCGCAGCGACGTGGGCGAGGAGGAGATCGCCGAGGTGGTCTCCAAGTGGACCGGCATCCCGGTGGCCAAGATGCTCGAGGGCGAGAAGGAGAAGCTCCTGCGCATGGAAGAGGCCCTGGGCGAGCGGGTCATCGGCCAGGAAGAGGCGGTCAAGGTGGTGTCCGACGCCATCCGCCGCTCACGCGCCGGCCTGTCCGACCCCAACCGGCCCAACGGCTCGTTCCTGTTCCTGGGGCCCACGGGGGTCGGCAAGACCGAGCTCTGCAAGTCCCTGGCCTGGTTCCTGTTCGACACCGAGGAGGCCATGGTCCGCATCGACATGTCGGAGTTCATGGAGAAGCACTCCGTGGCCCGGCTGGTGGGTGCACCTCCGGGCTACGTGGGCTACGAGGAAGGTGGTTACCTGACCGAGGCCGTGCGCCGCAAGCCCTACTCGGTGATCCTCCTGGACGAGGTGGAGAAGGCCCATGCGGACGTCTTCAACATTCTGCTGCAGGTGCTGGACGACGGCCGCCTCACCGACGGTCAGGGGCGGACCGTGGACTTCAAGAACACGGTGATCGTCATGACCTCCAATCTGGGCTCCGAGGTGATCCAGGCCATGGCCGGCGAGGAGAACTACACCCAGATGCGCAACTCGGTGATGGACATTGTCGGCACCCACTTCCGGCCGGAGTTCATCAACCGGGTGGATGACGTGGTGGTGTTCCACCCGCTGGAGCAGGAGCAGCTCAAGGCGATTGCCCGGATCCAGACCGGGTACCTGTCGGACCGGCTGGCGGAGAAGGACATGGGTATCCGCTTCACCGACGCGGCGCTGAGCAAGCTCTCCGAGGCCGGCTTCGATCCGGTCTACGGCGCACGGCCGCTGAAGCGGGTGATTCAGTCCCGGGTGGAGAACAGCCTCGCCCAGGAGATCCTGCAGGGCAGTTTCGTGCCGGGCGACCTCATCGAAGTGGACTACCGGGACGAGCACTTCACCTTCGACCGCAAGGCCAACGAGGCCGCCTGAACGGACCCTTGAAATGGCGGCACACGGCCGCCATTTCGACCCTGACGGGGCGGCAATCCCACCCATCGGTTGCCGTCACCGTCAGCGACAGACTCCCCCGACTTCGGCCGGGCCGCGCCCCAGCGGTCCGGTCGTTTTTCCGTGCGTGTCGCCGATGTGCCGAGGGTGCTCAGCGCCGGAAGCGCTGCAGATTCATGCCGTCCAGGTTCAGCGCCGGCTCACGGCCGCCAACAACATCCGCCACGATCCGGGAGCACCCGCAGGCGAAGGTCCAGCCCAGATGACCGGGGCCGGCATTGAGATACAGGCCGTCCACGGGCGAGGGGCCCAGGATCGGCGGGCCGTCCATGGTCATGGGGCGCAGGCCGGTCCAGTAGGCGGGTTCGCATTGTTCGGCGTGTGCGCCCAGGCTGGGGTATACGCTGGCGGCCTGGCGCAGCACCGTGGCGGCGCGCCGGGTGTGCAGCGAGGTGTCGTAGCCGGCAAACTCCGCCGTACCGGCCAGGCGGATCCGGTCCCCCAGCAGGGTGATCACCACCTTGCGGGCATCGTCGATTAGCGGAATGGTGGGCGGATTGCGCCAGCCCTGCAGCGGCAGGGTGACGGAGTAGCCCTTGACGGGATAGATTGGCAGCCGCATGCCCGCCTGCGCGGCCAGCGCCTTGGCACCGTTGCCTGCGGCGATCACGCAGGCGTCCGCCTCCAGGCGTTCATGCTCGATCTCCACGGAGCGCCAGCGCCCGTTCCTGACCTCGACGTTCTTCACCGTGGTCCCGAAGCGGAAGCCGACGCCTTCGTGCTCCGCCAGGGCCGCGAGACGTTCCGTGAACAGCCGCGCATCGCCGCTTTCATCGTCCGGGTAATAGATGCCGCCGATGATCTGCTCCCGGGACTCCTCCAGCGACGGCTCCAGGGCGATGGTCTGGCGGCTGTCCAGTACCGAGTGGCGTACTCCCAGGGGCGCCATCAGGTCCGACGAATGCCGGGTCCCGTCCATGGCCTGCTGATCGTGGAAGATCTTGAGGATCCCGTGTTGCGCTTCGTCGTAGTGGATGCCCGTACTGCGGCGCAGTTCCTGCAGCTGCTGCAGGCTGTAGACGGCCAGCGCGGCGTTGACCGCCGTGTGTCGCTCGAAGCGTGCCGTCGTGCTGTTACGCAGGAAGCCCAGGCCCCAGCCCACAAGGCGCGGGATCTGCCCCGGCCGGAGCAGCAGAGGGGAGTCCTCCCGGCCGATCCAGCGCAGCAGCTGCCAGACCACGCCGGGCGCATTCCAGGGCTCGGCGTGGCTGGCGTGCAGCAGGCCACCGTTGGCGAAGCTGGTTTCCTCGCCGGGCCGTGCGGCCTGGTCGAGGACCGTGACTTCGTGTCCGTCGCGGGCCAGGTACCAGGCGGTGGTGACTCCCAGCACCCCGGCGCCGATCACGATAATCCGCATCCGCCCCCCGGTTGGTTGGATTGGTGCCTCCGATGATACCGCCTCGGGCTGGTGCCATGCAGTGGCCGGCGCGAGGCGGTGCGCGGTGAACGGCGGCTCACTCCGCCGGTTCGATCCGCAACAGGGGGGCGCTGCCGGCGTCCACGAGCACGTAGAGATTGCCGTCCGGGCCCTGGCGCACGTCGCGGATACGGTCGTTGCGGTCATCCAGCAGGCGCTCCTCGTGGACGACCTCCTCGCCGTCGAGCACGACCCGCGCCAGGTGGGTGTGGGCGAGGGCACCCACGAACAGGTCACCCTGCCATTCCGGGAAGGCATCGCCGGTGTAGAACGCCATGCCGGACGGGGCGATGGAAGGCGTCCAGTGGTGGACAGGAGGTTCGAACCCTTCCACCGGCGGTTCCGGCCCGATACGCGGGCCGAAGTATTCACGACCGAAGGTGGTCTCCGGCCAGCCGTAGTTCAGGCCTCCCTGAAGGATGTTGATCTCGTCACCGCCCCGGGGGCCGTGCTCGTGCAGCCACATGACGCCGGTATCCGGGTGGCGGGCCAGCCCCTGGGCATTACGGTGGCCGGTGGTGTAGAGACCGGGTTGCGCGTCCTGGTCCAGAAACGGGTTGTCGTCGGGGATCTGGCCGTCGTCGGTGAGGCGGACCACTTTGCCCAGGTGGCCATCCAGGCGTTGGGCGTGCGCGCGCTCGCCGCGATCGCCGGTGGTGATGTAGAGGTGGCGGGCCTCGTCGAAGGCGAGCCGGGAGCCGAAGTGACGGCCGCCCGGCATGAACGGCGTGGCGACAAACAGATCCTCAAGATCCACCAGGCGGGCATCCTCCAGGCGGGCCCGGCTGACCTGAGTGGCATGGCCGTCGTCGCCGCCGGCGGCGGCGTAGCTGAAATAGATCCAGCCGTTGTCGTCGTAGTCGGGGTGCAGCACCACATCCAGCAGCCCGCCCTGGTTGATGCTGGAGACCTCCGGTACGCCATCCACCGGGGTTCGCTCGCCGCTGTCCGGGTCGAGTACCAGCAGCCGACCGGGCCGTTCGGTGATCAGCATGCGGCTGTCGGGCAGGAAGGCGACCGCCCAGGGATGCTCCAGGCCATCGGCAACGGTGGTGACGCGGAAGCTGTGTTCCTGGCTGTCGTGCCGTTCTGCCGCAGCCTGCGCGGAGGCAACGGCGAGCAGCAGTGCGGCCGTCAGGAAACGGTGCATGGACATTCTCCGTGCCGGGTCAATGAAGGGTGAATGGTCAACGGGGACGTTTGCGCTCTGCGTACACGGACCAGCGGTGCTTGCCCTTGCGCTTGGCCTGGTACATGGCGCGATCGGCCCGATGCAGCAGCGGCCGCTCGCTGTCGCCGTGATCGGGAAACAGGCTGATGCCGACACTGAGGCCAATGTCGTAGTCCCCGCCCGCGGTTTCGCTGGCGCCAATGAGCTTTTCGGCGATGGAGGTGGCATCCGTGGGTCGCCCCAGCGGCGCGACCACCACGAACTCGTCCCCGCCCAGCCGCGCCAGGGTATCACCGGGGCGCAGCACCGAGGCAAAGGCCTCGGCCAGCCGGCAGAGCAGTTCGTCCCCGGCCTCGTGACCGTGCTGGTCATTGACAGCCTTGAAGCCGTCCACGTCAAGTAGCAACACCGCAACGGGGCGGCGGGTGCGGCGGGCCTGGCCGAGCTGATGCGCAAGGCGGTCGCTGAGCAGGCGTCGGTTGGGCAGGCCGGTCAGGCCATCGTGGAAGGCCTGGGATTCCAGTTCCTCCAGGAAATCGGCGTGACTGACGGTCACGGCGGCGAGTTCCGCAAGCCGTCGCATGGTGTCGAGTTGACTGCTGTCCGGTGGCCCCGGCTGGCGACGGAACACGGTGAGCACGCCCACTGTTGCGCCGCTCTGGATCCGCAGTGGCTCACCCCAGACGGCATGAATGCCGTGGGCCACGGCGAACCAGCTGTAGTCCGGCCAGCGATCCTCGGAGCGGACATCGGCACAGATATGGCGCTCGCCGGTTACCGCCACGGTGGCACACAGGCTCTCGCCCGGCTCGAAGTCATGGTGGTCTTCCAGGCCGCGGCGCAAATGGGGGGGCAGGTCCGGTGCCACCAGCAGCCGGCCGCCCTGGGGGCGTGGCACCGAGATGATCGCCAGCGTCTCCGGCCAGTAGCCGGCCGCCAGCTCGCAAATGGCGCTCAGCGTCGTGGTGACCGGCTCGCGCCGCGCCACGCGTTCCAGGATCATGGCCCGGGCATCGCGCAGGAAGGTCCCGCCCCTGCCTACCGCCGCGTAGCGCCAGCGCAGCAGGAGCCGCTCCGGGGACTCGTCCCGGGCAGGGCCGCAGGGCCGCACGGTGATGTCCAGGTCGCGCCCCTGCTTGTCCCGCACCCGCCAGCGGCGGTGGCGAGCCAGCGCATCACCGGCAGGCTGCTGATGCAGGTGCTCCATCAGGGCCGTAGCGTCGCCGCCCAGGAACTCGTCCACGCTATGGCCGACCACATCGCTGCGCCGCGCCTCCAGCAAATGGCACAGGGCGTCGTTGACGGCCAGGATCCGGCCCCTGTTGTCGCAGGCAGAGAGTGGCGTTTCCAAGGCGTTGAGGGTGTCCTGCAGGAGCTCCGCCCGCGCCACGTGGGCCGTCTGTGCCCGCGCCTCTTCCCGCGCGCGCAGCAGGCGATGCAGATGCTCCCTGAGGGCCGCAATCGCGGTGGCGTCGGGTTCCGTCGTCGCGCCCGGATTGTTGCCTTCCGCATGGATCAGGCACAGGATCTGGGAGGCACCGTCGTGCCGACCCAGGGGCATCAGCGTCACGTGGTGCTCGTACTTGACCAGGCCCAACTCGCCCGTGGTGGACGTTGTCGACGCCGCCGGCGAACTGCGCGGCAGGCGCTCCAGCAGGGGCTTCAGCCACTGCGGCGGGTTTGCCGCTCCCAGAAGCTGCAGGTGTTCGCCGGACGTTTCCGTAACCAGTGCCGATTCCGCCCCGCAGTCCCGGCGCAGCCACTCGAGGACGGGCGTCAGCTCGGGATGGGGGTGTTGCCTGGCGACCGGTTGCCGTGCCGCCGTCGCCCATCCGGTATCCGGCGCTCCGTTGCCCACTGCATGCCTCCGACAACTGCGGTGTTGGTGCCCGGGCGGTTCGCCTACGGCAACCGCATGAAGCACGAGGGTCCGGTGGTTGTGGCCCCCATGCATGACAACTAAAGCAGAAAAACTCCCCGCTGACCATGTGCTTTTGCGGATTTCCAGAGTCGTGGCGCCCGTGGGGCCGTACCGGCGCAGCCGGCACCGCTGGCCCCGGGCGCATGCCCGCGGTTATCCCAGACGCGCGCCGTTGTGCACGGGCTGGTCCGGCACGGCCAGGACCACGCTGCCGTCGTCGGCGTAGAAGCCGGTGACCAGGCACTCGGAGCGCATGGGCCCGATCTGCTTGGCGGGGAAGTTGACCACCGC
>SKYZ01000153.1 GCA_007127625.1 Aquisalimonas sp.
ACGGCCATGCGTAGCGCCCGCCCGGTGGCCTTGAAGACGGTTTCGATCACGTGGTGGGTGTTCACGCCCCGGAGACCATCCACGTGCAGCGTCATGAAGGCGTGGTTGACCACCCCCTGCATGAACTCCTGCGCCAGCTCCACGTCGAAGCCGCCGACCCGGTCGCGGGGAAATTCCACATGAAACTCCAGACCCGGCCGACCGGACAGATCCACCACCGCGCGGCTGAGCGCCTCGTCCAGCGGACAGTAGGCGTGGCCGAAACGGCGAATGCCCGCCTTGTCGCCCAGGGCCTCGCGCAGCGCCTGCCCCAGGGCGATGCCGACGTCCTCGACGGTGTGGTGGTCATCGATGTGGGTGTCGCCGTCGGCGCGCACGGTCAGGTCCAGCATCCCGTGGCGGGCCACCTGGTCGAGCATGTGGTCGAAGAAAGGCACCCCGGTGGCCAGGTCGGCGTGGCCCTGGCCGTCCAGGTTCACGGTTACCTGCACCCGGGTTTCGAGGGTATTGCGTTCAACGGTGGCCTTGCGTGCAGCCATGATCCAGCGCCCTGTTGACGGTCTCGGCGGAACGGCTGGGCATCATAGCACACGGGGCGGCCATGCCATCCCCGCGCCACACATCAGCTAGTGTCCACTGGGTTCACTGGGCGGTCGCGCCTCGAGCCAGAAGGTGACCGGCCCGTCGTTGGTGAGCGTCACCTGCATATCGGCGCCGAAGCGCCCGGCAGCCACCGGCGCGTGAAGCCGGCCGGCACCGGCAACGAGTTCCTCGAAGAGGGCCCGACCGTGCTCCGGCTCCGCCGCCGGCCCGAAACCGGCCCGGGTGCCCTTGCGCGTGTCCGCCGCCAGGGTGAACTGTGGCACCAGCAGGAGACCGCCGCCGGTATCGCGCAGTGACCGGTTCATGCGGCCGGCGGCGTCGGGGAACACACGATAGTCCAGCAGCCGCTCCAGCAACCGGTCACGCTCCCTTGCGCCATCGTTCCTCTGGACACCCACCAGCACCAGCAGGCCCGGGCCGATCGCGCCGACACACGCACCATCGACGGTGACCGAAGCGCCGGTCACACGCTGCAACAGGCCGATCACTGAACTCTCCCGCCCGTCGCCCGCACCGTTCAGTGCGGTCTTGTCAGAAAATTCCTACAAAAGATGTCGGCGTTTGCCGACTTGTCCGAAACAGGGCCTGTGGCACTCTGCACACGTCACCTCGACGCAGGACGCACCCGCGGCAAGGATGGCCAGGATCTAAGAACACAATACGGATAGCGCAACTGCAGTCACGGACGACCCCCCGATTACGGATTGATCGCGCAGAGCACCTTCAGCTGAGCAAACCTGCCAACCGGCGCACGGAGCGCGCCGGTATTCTTTATTGTAGGCCAGAACCCCCGGGCCCGATTACCGCAGAGCGACACGCGAGACCGCCCCCGGCAACCGAACCCGGGACACAATCAGGACTTCTTGCCGCCGCCCCCCTTGCCGCCGGAGCCGCCGCCCTGACCCTGCTGCATGGCCTGCGACCACTGCATCATGGTGTCCTGGGCACGCTGTGCGGCCTGTTGCCACGCCTCCAGCACCTGCTTGCTCTCCTTCTCCCACTGACTGGCGGCCTTGCCCGGGTCAACCTGCTGGATGCTCTGGAACCACGCATCCCAGAGCTGCTTCTGGGCCTCCGTCCAGCCCTTCATCATCTCCTGCATCTGCTGCATCCACTGGTCCATGCCTTCCGGCGGCTTGCCGCCGGTCTGCTCGGACCAGCGCTTGGCCCACTCGTTCTGCGCTTCCAGCGCCTGCCGCACCGATTCTTCCCAGGCTTCCAGGTTTGCCTTGTAATCCTGACCGGGACCGGCGCCGCCCTGAGGCATGTCGTTGCTGAATCGTTTCACCGTCTCCAGCCAGTTGTCCCACATACGGCGCTGGGTCTCGGTCCAGGTACTCATCATTTCTTCCATCTGCTTGTTCCAGTCCATGACACTTCCTCCACTGCTTCGGGTCCGGCAAGGCCGGGTATCGCTGGTCTAGCGTCCCACGGTTCTCGATGCCCGTGTCAAACACGCTATACTCCGCCCCCTTCATGGTAGCAGGGCCGTGGCAACTGCCACGGTCCCGGAGGGCCGTTGTGTCCCGTATCGCGATCATACGCGCGCTGCTGCGCTTCAACAGCTGGCTTCCCCTGCCAGTGGCCCACGGCATCGGCGTCGTCATCGGCAGCGTCGTTGCACTGCTCCCCGGGCGCCCGCAGAAAGTTGCGCGCATCAATCTGGAGCTGTGCTTTCCCGAGCTCGGCCCCGACGAACGTCGCCGCCTGTACCGCGCCAGTTTCTGCGAACTGGGCAAGCAGCTCATGGAAACGGGCATCATCTGGCATGCGAGCGACGCCCGTATCCGGCGCCTGGTGGTCAATCCGGAAGCGCTGGATACCATGGCCGCACACTGGCCCGAGGACCGCGGGCTCCTGCTGGCGGGGCCACACCTGGGCAACTGGGAACTGGTGAACCTTTTCATCAACCGGCGCTTTCAGGTACACGGCCTGTACCGCCCGCCCCGGGCCCGGGACCTGGAGCCGCTCCTGGTGGAAGCGCGGCAACGCACCGGCTCACGCACGGTACCGGCGACAGCATCCGGTATCCGAAAGCTCTACAGGGCACTGCGACAGGGCGAGCTGGTGGGCATCCTGCCGGACCAGACGCCCAGAGACAGCGGCGCGTTCGCGCCCTTCTTCGGGGTGCCCGCGCGGACCATGGGGCTGCTCTCCCAGATGGCCCGGAAAACGGGAGCGCCGGTGCTGTTCTCGTTCATGGAGCGACTGCCGTGGGGCCAGGGCTTCCGCCTGCACGTCATCCCGGCACCAGCCGGCATCGACAGCGACGACCCGGTCACAGCCGCCACTGCCGTCAACGCCGGTGTCGAGGCCTGCGTGCGGCGGGCGCCGGCCCAGTACCAGTGGACCTATCGCCGCTTCCGGCCGGCGCCGGAGGGACAGCGCAGCCCCTACCGTTAACCCCTGGCGTTAAGGAAACGCGTCCTCAATGCTTGTCCAGGCGCTTGCGGAACACCTCCATTTCCTTGGCGGCCTGGAGGTCTCCCTTGTCCCGGGCAATACGAATGCCATCGTCGTAGGCGGCGCGTGCGCCGTCCGGGTCACCCGCCGCGGCAAGCGCCTGACCCAGTGCCTTCCAAGCCGCCGAATAGCTGGAATCCTGTTCCAGCGCCCGGCGCAGGTGGTCCACGGCTTCCTCGTGGCGCCCCTCCTTGAGATAGCCCTGTCCCAGGGACAGGCGCAGCATGGGCGAATCCTGGCCCGAGGCCAGCAGGTTCTCCAGGCGTTCCAGCATGAGCGTACTCCTGAACGACAAATTCCCGTCAATCGGGCACGGAATGCGTCCGCTGGCGGGGGATTTCAAGGGTAGGCGTGGCCCGAGCCGACGAACGGTCCTGGCGCCGTCAGCGCCGCCAGAACGCCGGCGTGAAGAGCACCAGCAGCGTGAACACTTCCAGCCGGCCCAGGAGCATGGCGAACATCAGCACCCACTTGGCGACGGCGTTGATGCCGCCGAAGTGGTCCGAGACCTCGCCCAGCCCGGGGCCCAGGTTGGTGATGGTGGCCGCCACCGCCGAGAACGCCGTCACCTGGTCCAGCCCGGTGCCCATGAGCACCAGCAACATGACCGCGAACAGTGCAATGTAGGCGGCGAAGAACCCCCAAACGGCATTGATCACCCGCTCGTCCACGGCTCGCCGCCCCATTTTCACCAGCACCTGGGCCTGGGGGTGGATCAGGCGTATAACCTCGCGGTGTCCCTGCTTGAGTAGCAGCACGAAGCGCACCACCTTGATGCCACCGCCGGTCGACATGGCGCAGCCGCCGATGAACGCGGCCATGACCAACAGCACCGGCAGGAACACGGGCCAGACGGCAAAATCAGTGCTGGTGAAGCCGGCCGTGCTGGCAATGGAGACGGTCTGGAAGACGGCGTGGTGCAGGGCCTCGCCGACGCCGCCGAAGTAGCCCGTGAGCAACAGCGTCACGCTGACCACCAGCATTAGTGTGGCCATGATGCCCAGGAACCAGCAGACCTCCGTGTCCTGCAGATAGTGGCGCAGCGAGCGGGTGCGCCAGGCAACGAAGTGCATGGCGAAGTTGATGCCGGCGATGAGCATGAACACCACCGCGATCATGGAGATCACCGGATCGTCGAAGTGGCCGAAACTGGCGTCGTAGGTGGAGTAGCCGCCAATGGCCACGGTGGAGAAGCTGTGGCCAATGGCGTCGAAGGCGCTCATCCCGGCGAGCCAGTAGGCCAGGGCGCAGGCAATGGTCAGGCTCAGGTAGATGTACCACAGGGCCTTGGCGGTGCCGGCGATGCGTGGCGTGAGCTTGGCGTCCTTCACCGGGCCGGGCAGTTCGGCCCGGTAGAGCTGCATGCCGCCGACCCCGAGCATGGGCAGGATGGCAACGGCCAGGACGATGATCCCCATGCCACCCAGCCACTGCAGCTGCTGGCGGTAGAAGCGGATGGATTCCGGCAGAGCATCAATGCCGGTGAGCACGGTAGAGCCGGTGGTGGTGAGCCCGGACAGGCTCTCGAAGGCCGCGTCGGTCCAGGGGATATCCGGGTTCACCGACAGGAACAGCGGCAGCCCCCCGGCCAGCCCCAGCACCACCCAGAACAGCACCACCACCAGGAAGCCGTCGCGGGTGCGGAGGTCGTGACGGGCGTTGCGCACGGGGAACCAGGCCACGGCGCCCGCCACCAGGATGACTACGGCCGCGGTGAGGAACGGCACCAGCCCCGGGTCGCCGTAGATCAGCGCCACCCCCGCCGGCGGCAGCATGGTGAGGCTGAACAGCATCAGCAACAGCCCGACAATTCGCTCCACCGCTGACCAGTGCATACCTAGTGTCCTGTACCGTCAGGCCTTGTCAGATGAAGGTCACACCGACCTGGAACAGCCGCTCCACTTCGGGGATGCGGCGCTTGTCCACCAGGAACAGGATGACGTGGTCCTCGGGTTCGATGACGGTGTCGTGGTGCCCCATGATCACCTCGTCGCCACGCACGATACAGCCAATGGTGGTGCCCTGGGGAAGGGGGATGTTCTCGATGCGCCGCCCGACGACCTTCGAGGAGCGCGAGTCGCCGTGGGCCACCGCCTCGATGGCCTCGGCGGCGCCGCGGCGAAGGCTGTGGACCATGACCACGTCACCGCGGCGCACGTGAGCGAGCAGGGTGCCGATGGTGGCCTGCTGGGGCGAGATGGCGATGTCGATGTCCTCGCTGCCCTGCACCAGGTCCACGTACGCGGGCCGGTTGATCAGCGACATCACCATGCGCGCACCCCGTCGCTTGGCCAGCATGCCGGCGAGGATGTTGGCCTCGTCGTCGTTGGTGAGCGCGCAGAAGATGTCGGTGTTGTCGATGTTCTCCTCCAGCAACAGCTCCTCGTCAGCAGCATCGCCCAGCAGCACGATGGTGCGGTTGAGCTCCTCGGAAATGGCCCGGGCGCGTTCGGCAGAGCGCTCGATGATCTTCACCTGGTAACGGCTTTCCAGGGTCTGCGCCAGCCGCTTGCCGATGTTGCCGCCGCCGGCGAGCATGATGCGCTTGACCGGCTTGTCCAGCTTGCGCAGCTCGCTCATCACCGCGCGGATGTTCTTGCGCGCGGCGACGAAAAACACCTCGTCGCCGGCCTCGATGATGGTGTTGCCCTCGGGGATGATCGCCTGGCCGCGACGGAACAGGGCGGCGACGCGGGTCTGCACGTTGGGCATGTGCTCCCGCAGGGTGCGCAGCGCCTGGCCCACCAACGGGCCACCGTAGTAGGCACGCACCGCCACCATGCGCACCTTGCCGCCGGCGAAGTCCAGCACCTGCAGCGCGCCGGGGTGCTCGATCAGGCGCTTGACGTACTGGGTGACCAGCTGCTCCGGGCTGATCAGCACATCCACCGGCAGGGCCTCCGGGGAAAACAGCTGCGGGTAGGCGAGATACTCCGGCGCACGCACCCGGGCGATACGCGTAGGGGTGTGGAACAGCGTGTAGCCCACCTGGCAGGCGACCATGTTGGACTCATCGCTGTTGGTGACGGCAATCATCAGGTCGGCGTCGTCGGCGCCGGCGCCCTTGAGCACGGTGGGATGGGTGGCACTGCCCACCACGGTGCGCAGGTCAAGCCGGTCCTGCAGGTCCCGGAGGCGGCGGTCGTCGGTGTCCACCAGGGTGACGTCGTTGGCCTCGCTTGCAAGGTTCTGGGCCAGCGAACTGCCCACCTGGCCGGCACCGAGGATGATGATTTTCATGGTTGACCCGATCCTTCCAGGCTGTACGGCCCGCGCTCAGTAATCGTGGGGGTCAATGCCCAGTGCCTTGAGCTTGCGGTAGAGATGGGTGCGCTCCATCCCCGCCAGTTTGGCCAGCTCCCCCACGCTGCCGCCGGCCTCGCGCAACTGATGCTGCAGATACATGCGCTCGAAGTCCTCGCGCGCCTCGCGCAGCGGCTGGTCGAAGGGCATGCCGCGCGCCTCCGGCGTTGCCCCCGCGGCCCCGCCCAGCGCCGCGTCCACCTCGCGGGCGTCGATCTCCTCACCTTCGCCCAGGATCAGCAGCCGCTGCACGAGGTTCTTGAGTTCGCGGACGTTACCGGGCCAGCGATAGGCACGCAACCGCCCGAGGGCGGCCTCGGTGAACCGGCGCCGCGGCAACTTGTCACGGGCAACGAAACGCTCCAGGTAGAACTCCAGCAGGGCGGGGATGTCCTCCGGGTGCTCGCGCAGCGGCGGGACCCGCAGGGGCACCACGTTCAGGTGGTAGTAGAGATCCTCGCGGAAACGCCCTTCGCGCACCTCCGCTTCCAGGTCCGTGCGGGTGGCCGCCAGCACCCGGACATCCACGGCCACCGCGTCGGCGCCGCCCACGCGGTGGAACTTCTGCGCCGTCAGCGCGCTCAGCAACCGCACCTGGGCGCCCATGTCCAGGTCCGCCACCTCGTCGATGAACAGGGTCCCCTGGTTGGCCTGCTCCAGTCGCCCGTAACTGACGCGACCGTCCTGCTCACTGCCGAACAGCTCCGGCGCCGCACTGGTGCCGCCGGCCAGGGAGCCCGCCGCCACCTCCACGAACGGCCCCCCGCTGCGGGGGCTGTGGGCATGCATGTAGCGAGCGATGTTGCGCTTGCCGCTCCCCGCCTCACCGGTGATCAGCACCCAGGTATGGTGCCCGGCGATGCGGCGGGCCTGGGCGCGCACGTCCTTGATGACGGTACTTCCGCCCACGGGCTCCGGCACACCCTCGCTCTCGGCCCGCAAACCAAGGTTTTCCCGCACCAGGCGGTCTGCTTCCAGGGCGCGCTCCACCACCAGCAGCAGTTTGGCCAGGGAGAGCGGCTTTTCGATGAAATCGTAGGCCCCCAGCCGCGTCGCCTCGACGGCGGACTCGATGTTGCCGTGCCCGGAAATCATGACCACGGGGCAGGGCAGCCCG
>SKYZ01000487.1 GCA_007127625.1 Aquisalimonas sp.
GCAATACCGATGATCAGCGCGGCGAACAGGGCGCCGTAGGGGCTCCCGATGCCGCCCATGATGGTGGCGGCGAACATGGGCAGCAGCAGCCAGAACCCCATCTCCGGGCGCAACTGCGAACTCAGCCCGTACATGACGCCGCCGGCGGCCGCCAGGGCACCGCCGAGTAACCAGGTCCAGGCGATCACCCGCTCGGTGTTGATGCCGCGCGTCGCGGCCAGATCCGGGTTGTCAGCGGTGGCCCGCATGGCCTTGCCCATCCTGGTCCACTCCAGCAGGGCGTAGACCAGCACCACGAGTACGAAGGCGAGCGCGAGGATGAACATCTGGTCGGCACGGATACGGATGCCCAGTGGTAGCTGGAACGCGGGGTTGGGTCGGCCAGGATAGAAGAAGTGGAAGTCCGGCCCCCAGATCAGGTAGATCATGCTGCGCAGGAAGAACGCCATGGCCAGGGAGGCCATGGCGAACAGCACCAGGTGCGCGCCGGTGATGCGCAGCCGCCGGTACACCACGCGGTCGATGCCCAGCGCGACCAGGCCGACGACGGGCATGGCGATCACCATGGCCACCAGGAACTCGTAGCCGAAAGACAATGGCCGTAGCGCCGGCCCCTGGGGCAGCAGCGGGATGACGGTGTAGGCGATGTACGCGCCGAGCGTGACCAGGGCGCCGTGGGAGAAGTTGGGGAACTTCAGCACCCCGTACACCAGTGTCAGCCCGATGCTGCCCAGTGCGATGATGCCGCCGAGCATGAAGCCCCAGGCGGTGAGGGAGATCAGCCGCTGGGAGCTGGCGCCACTGAGCGCTCCGGCCAGATACATGAGCGCCAGCACGGTGATGAACGCAGCGATCAGGAACGTGCGGGTGCGGATGATCGCCCTGGCGCGTTCCCGCAACCGGCGCTCCCCCGCTTCGGCCTGTCCTGCCTGCGACTGCGGTGTGGCCATGCGCTCTATCCCCCCAGGTACAATCGCGCCACGTCCGGGTCTGCCAGCAGTTCCCGGCCGGTGCCGTCGAAGCGATTCTCGCCGTTGGCCAGGACGTAGCCGCGGTGGGCCATCTCCAAAGACTTCTTGGCGTTCTGCTCCACCATGAGCACCGCAACCCCGGATGCGTTGATGCTGCGGATGTTGTCGAAGATCTCGTCCACCAGTTTCGGCGACAGACCGGCAGAGGGCTCATCCAGCAGCAGCAGTTGCGGCTGCAGCATCAGCGCGCTGCCCATGGCCACCATCTGCCGCTCGCCGCCGGACATCTGCCCGGCCCGCTGGCGACGCCGCTCGCGCAGGCGCGGGAAGAACTCGTACGCGGCCTCCCGCCGCTCGCGTCGCTCCCGGTCGCCGAGCAGGTAGCCGCCCATGTCCAGGTTCTCTTCCACGGTCAGGGAGGTGAAGACGTTGTCCACCTGCGGCACGTAGCACATCCCCAGGCCGACGATGTCGTGGGGCTTGCGGCCGTGGATGGGCCTGTCCTGATAGCTGATGGTGCCGGACTTCGGCGTGAGTAGGCCGAAGACCGTCTTCATCAGCGTCGACTTGCCCGCGCCATTGGGGCCGATGAGGGAGACGATCTCCGCTGCCTCCACGTGGATGCCCACGTTGCGCAGGATCTCCATGTCGCCGTAGCCGGCGGTGACGCCCTCAACCTTCAGCAGCGGCATACTGGCCCCCCAGGTAAGCCTCCAGCACCCGCGGGTCGTTGCGGACCGTGCTCGGCGGTCCCTCCATCAGGTACCGTCCCTCGCTCATGACGATCACGGGGTCGCACAGGCGCATGATCAGGTCCATGTCGTGTTCGATAATGACGAAGGTGATGCCGCGCTCGCGGTTCAGGCGCTCGATGTTCTCGCGCAGCCGGTCCATCAGCGTCGGGTTAACGCCGGCGCCGGGTTCGTCCAGCAGCACGACCTTGGGCTCCGCCATGAGCGTGCGCGCCAGTTCCAGGAGTTTCTTCTGACCACCGGAGAGGTTGCGGGCGTATTCGTGGATCAGGTGGGAGAGGTTGAGAAACTCCAGGACCTGCTCGGCGTGTTCCCGGTGGCGCTGCTCCTCGGCGCGCACCTGGCCGGAGCGGAACAGGCTGGCGAAAAAGCCTTCCCCGGCCTGGGCCCGTGGGACCAGCATCAGGTTCTCCAGCACGGACATGCTGGCGTGCTCCCGGGGAATCTGGAATGTGCGGCACAGCCCGCGCTCGAAAATCCGGTGCGGGGGCAGGCCGGTAATGTCCTCGCCGTCCAGCAGTACGCGCCCGTAGTCGGGGGAGAAGTACCCGGCGATGACATTGAACAGCGTCGTCTTGCCCGCGCCGTTGGGCCCGATGATCCCGGTGATGTGGTTGTGCAGGATGTTCAGGGAGGCGCCATTGAGGGCCCGCAGCCCGCCGAAATCCAGGACGAGATCGTTGACCTGCAGCAGTGGCGTGGATGCATCCACGCCGGTGCCCGTACCCTGGTGACCCGGGGAAGCGCTCGTCATCCGCTGTGACTCCCGTTCAGGCTTGGGACCGGGTGCGCCCTTCCCCGGTATAACTTCAAACTAGCAAAGCCCCCGGGGGGTGTCGAGGTCAGGTGATCACGGGGCTTCCAGCCGGGCGAACACGTCCCGCATGGTTTCCGGCGTGAACTGCATGGTATCCACACCGGGTGATTTCCAGCTGCGGTAGGATTCGCTGCGCAGGCGTTTCGCGAGCTCGGCAGCGTCGTAGATCTCGATGCCGTAGACCCAGTTGGCCATGATCAGGATGGCCGCCATGTGCGCGCCCTCGTTGGAGGTGGCGCAGATGTCCTTGATGAGGTGGATGCGGTAGTCCCGGAAGTAGCCGTCGAACACGGAGGTCATCAGGCATCCGTCCGTGACCAGGCCGCCGATGAGCAGGTTCTTCGTCCCCAGGCTGCGCAGGGTCAGATCCAGATTGGTGGCGTAGAAGCTGCTCCAGCGCTGCTTGTCGATCACGATGTCCCCGGGCCGCGGGGCGATAGCGTCTATGATCTCCACGTCCGCGGTGTCCGCGGCATAGAGTTGCGGGCGCCCGTCGGCATCCAGCGGTTCGTCGAGGGACAGGCCGACACCGTCGGCTCGGTTGATCTGCCGGGTATAAATCACCGGGATACCGATTGCGCGAGCGCAATCGAGCAGGTGGCTGGTGTTGTCGACCACGGCGTTCACCCCCTGGACGCCGAAGTCACTCTCCTTCTGGATGTCGATGAGAACCAGTGCAGTGTCGGAAAGTTCCATGGATCGCTCCGGTGGCCGCTCATGCTGATATCCCTCCCGGTGGTCACCGGAACGGTGGCGGGAGGCGTTACGGCGTGCAGTCTAACGTGGAAACCCGCCCTGCAGCGCGGCCCGTGCTCCATACGGATTCCTGTGACGGATTTAACCTCACGGCTCCCGCGAAAACTGGCAGGGTAGTGCGGTTATTCAAGGCCCGTCCGGGCACGGACAAGCACGACACCGGAGGAGAACAATGAGAAAACCACTGCCAACCGCTTGTGGAGCCATGGCCCTGATTGCTGCCGCACCCCTCGTTGCGGACTATTCCGATGACGCAGTGCGTATCGGTCTGATGACGGACCTCTCCGCGATCTATTCCGACGTGGCCGGCCAGGGTGCCCTGATCGCGGCGGAAATGGCGGTAGACGACTGGGGAGGGGAGATCGATGGCGTGCCGCTGGAGATCATCGCCGTGGATCACCAGAGCGACGGCGACGTGGCCGAGCGCGAGGCGCGGCGGCTCATCGATGAAGAAGGTGTGGACGTGTTCGCCGAACTGGTGAGCTCCAGCACCGCCCTGCCGGTTCAGGCCATGGCCCGGGATGAGGGCGTCGTGGTCCTGACCAGCGGCGCGGCGTCCTCGGCCCTGACCGGCGAGGAGTGCTCGCCCACGGGCTTCCACTGGGCCTACGATACGTATGCCCTGGCTGCCGGCACGGCGCAGGCGGTGGTCGAGGAAGGTGGCGTGTCCTGGTTCTTCATGACGGCGGATTACTCCTTCGGACATGCCCTGGAGCAGGATTCCGCCGATTTCGTGAAGGCCGCCGGCGGCGAGGTGCTCGGCGCCGCCCGGCACGAGTTTCAGGGCTCCGATTTCACCAGCGAGTTGCTGGAGGCCGAGGTGTCCGGCGCCGACGTCATCGGGCTTGCCAACGCGGGGGGCGACACCATCAACGCCGTCCGTCAGGCGTACGAGCTGGGGTTGACCGCCGATCAGCAACTTGTCGGGCTGCTGCTGTTCCTCACCGAGGTGCGTGATCTGGGGCTGTACGTGGCGAACGGCTTGCAGCTCACCACCGGATTCTACTGGGACCTCGACGATGAAACGCGAGAGTGGTCGGAGCGATTCCGCGACCGCCACGGGTTTGCGCCCACCATGGTGCAGGCCAGTGTCTACTCCTCGCTGATGCACTATTTCCAGGCGGTGAAGGCTGCCGGCACGGACGATGGCCCGGCGGTGGCCGAGGAGCTGCGCGGTACGGAGGTCAACGACTTCTTTGCCCGCAACGGGTACGTGCGCGAGGACGGTCGGCTGGTGCACGACATGTATCTCATGGAGGTGAAAGCGGCCACGGATTCCCGCGGGAGCTGGGACTACCTGGAGTTGGTTCGCGTCATCCCCGGAGAGGAAGCCTACCGGCCCCTGGCAGACGGAGGCTGCCCGTACGTGGACTAGGCACCTGTCTCCGCAGCCCCTGGCATGGCCAACGACTCCTTTCCCGGGGATGCGGTGCCGGAGGCCGCCTTGCGAAACGGTGTCCCGTTGCGCATGCTCCGGAGTTTTCGCGTGAACAGGCAGACGAGAGGCAGCATTCATGGGTGACGACCTGGCACGGCTGACCTACGCCAGTACGGCAACGGATGTCTACAACGTGAGCCCCGGTCGCCGCGGATGCACTCAGCCGCAGCCATGACACCGCCGACCGTCTGGCTGCTTTCTGCCTACCGGGCGGACAGCCACGCCGCCTGGGCGGACTGGCTTACCGGGGAACTGACAGCGGTGGACTGGGCGGTGCGGGAGCTCCCGGGCCGTCATTTTCGCTGGCGCATTCGTGGCAACCCGCTGTCCTGGCTGGACCGGCTTCCCGGGACACTGCCCGCGCGTATCCTCGCAACGTCCATGGTGGACATCGCCACGCTCAAGGGGCTGCACCCCCGGGTGGCTGGCGTCCCCGTGGACTACTACTTCCACGAGAACCAGTTTGCCTATCCGGTGAGCGTGCAGCAGGTCCGTTCCGTGGAACCGCAAATCGTCCAACTCTATGGCGCGTTGGCCTCGCAGCGCCTGCTATTCAACTCCGCGTTCAATCGCGATTCGTTTCTGGAGGGGGTGGAGGACCTGCTGCGCCGGATGCCTGACGCCGTCCCCGATGGCGTGCGCGAGCGGCTCGCCCCGCGCTGTCAGGTGCTGCCGGTGCCGGTGCCGGCCGTGCTCCCCGCCCGCGAGCGTGATCCGCGGCTGATCCTGTGGAACCACCGCTGGGAGTACGACAAGGCGCCGGAGGTGTTCGCCGATGCCCTGGTGCGACTGCATGCTGCGGGACACGACTTCCGGCTGGCCCTGCTGGGGCGCCGACCGCCGCGGGAGACACCCACCGCGCTGGCGCGTATCCGCGAGGCCATGCCGGAGCGCATCATCGCCGACGGCCGGGTGGACGACGCCCGCTATCGTGCGCTGGTGGGTGGTGCGGGTATTGTCGTGAGTACGGCAATCCATGAATTCCAGGGCCTGTCCGTGCTGGAGGCGTGTAGCGCCGGAGTGCGGCCGCTGGTACCGGATGCCCTGTGCTATCCGGAGCAGTACCCGGGGGACTACCGCTACCCGCCGGGGGACGCCCGGACGCTGGCAGATCGCCTTGCCGGCTGGCTGGACGAAGGGCTGCCGGAACCGGTGGACGTCTCCGCCTGGCTGACGCCGGCTCTGGCTCCTCGGTGGCGGAGCCTGTTCTCACCTGACGTCGGAACTGACGAGGACTTGTCGTGATGTATCGCGCGATGCGCTGTACGGCTTTGACGGGGCCCGCCGCCCTGTCCATGCAGGAGTTGGAGGAAGTGGGGCCGGGCCCCGGTGAAGTCCGGGTGCAGGTGCGCGCCATTGGCGTGAACTACCCGGATTTGCTCATGACCCGCGGCGCCTATCAGTTGCGCCTGGAACCCCCCTTCACCCCCGGCATGGAGGTCGCCGGTGAGGTCGCGGAGACAGGGCCCGGAGTGAAGGGGTGGTCACCTGGTGACCGGGTCATCGCGCTGATGCGCCACGGCGGTTACGCGGAGCAGGTGGTGGTGCCGGAGGATGCCCTGATTCCGCTGCCGGCGCCGTTCGGCTTCGATGAAGGCGCCACGTTCCACGTGGCCACGCGCACTGCCTATCACGCCCTGCTGGATCGGGGACGTTTGCAGGCCGGTGAAACGCTGCTGGTGCTGGGGAGCACCGGCGGTGTCGGCCTGACTGCGGTGGAACTCGGTCGGCTCCAGGGGGCGCGGGTGATCGCCGTGGGGTCCAGTGACGAGCGGCTCGCCGTCGCCCGGCAGCGGGGTGCCGATGCCGTGGTGAACTACCGGACGCAGGACCTGGTGGACGCGGTGAAGTCATTGACGGACGGTGCCGGTGTCGACGTGGTCTATGATCCCGTGGGTGGTGAGCTCTCCCGCGCCAGCACCCGGCTGCTCCGTTGGGAGGGGCGGCTGCTGGTGGTGGGCTTTGCCAGTGGCGAGATCGCTGCCTATGCCGCCAACCATGCGCTGCTCAAGGGCTACAGCATCGTCGGCGTGCGCGCCGGCGAAGGGGCCCGGCGCGACCCGGCCCAGGCCCGGCGTGCACGAGATGCCATGCTCGCCTTCGCGGCCAAGGACCATTTGCGGCCGCACGTCTGTCGTGCATATCCCCTGGCGCAGGCCGCCGAGGCACTGCAGTCCCTGGAATCGCGAGGCGTGGTCGGACGCGTTGTGCTGCGTCCCTGAGGTTGCTCCGGCAACGCTGTCGGCAGGTGCCTGGAGAAGTGAGGATTGCGGATGTTGCGTTGCACCAAATCATGCGCTATGATGCACCGCAACAAGGTTGGAGAAGGGCTCCAGGCCTTGGTCAATCAGCGCATCGACGGAGGTGCATCATGACGAACCCGACTATCAACCAGTTCAACGAGCAGTTCGACAAGTTCTTCGGCGGCCCGATGCGCGCCTTTGCCGAGCTGAGTGTCAACCATCTGAACTCCGTGGTTTCCACGCAGATGGAGGCCGCCAAGGCCTACACCGATCTCAGCATCCGCCAGGCCCGCACGGCACTGGACATCCGCGAGCCGCAGGACGTGCAGAAGTACGTCCAGGGCCAGCAGGAAGTCGCCAAGGAGCTTGGTGAGCGGGTCAAGGGCGACGCCGAGAAGGTGGTTGCGCTGAACCAGAAGTTTGCCGAAGAGGCGCAGAAGCTGACCCAGCAGAACGCCCAGAGCGTGCAGAAGGCGGCCACCAGCAAGACTGGCGGCTCCAAGAGCAC
>SKYZ01000447.1 GCA_007127625.1 Aquisalimonas sp.
AGCTGATCATAGGTGGAGCCGCCGATGACGAACTGCACCGGCTGCTGGAAACTGCTCTGCCCAAGCCCCGGCGGGTTCACGGCGAAGGCGCGGATGCCGGGGATCTCGTCGAGCTGTGGCCGGATTTCCTCGGCGATCTCCTGCTGCGAGCGCTCCCGCTCGTCCCAGGGGGTCAGGCCGAGGATGGTGAAGGCGCTGTCCACCCGACCGCGGAAGCCGACAATGGAGAACACGCGCCACGCCTCACCCTGCTCAACGTACTGCTCAAGCATGTTCTCGATGCGCCGCACCTGCTCGTCGGTGTAGCCGGAGGTGGAGCCCTGCGGGGCGCTCCCGGGGATGATGATGACGCTGCGATCCTCGGTGGGGGTGAGCTCCTGGGGCAGCACCTGGAAGAGCTGGAACGCCATCAGCGCCACCGCCGCACACACGGCCAGCACCACCATCGGCAGGGCCAGCGCGCGCTTGAGCACGGCCTGGTACCCATTCGTCAGCGCAGTAAAGAATCGCTCGGTTGCCCGGTGCAAACGGCCTTCGCCGGTGGGCGGTCGCAGCCACTTGGAACACAGCACGGGGGCCAGGGTCAGGGCCACGATGCTGGAGAAGGCCACCGCCGCCGCCAGCACCAGACCGAACTCGGTGAACAGCCGGCCGACATTGCCTTCCATGAAGGCGATGGGCACGAACACGGCGATCAGCGTCAGCGTGGTGGCGACAATGGCGAAGCCCACCTGGCGCGCCCCGCGGTAGGCGGCCAGCAACGGGGGTTCGCCGTCGTCGATGCGTCGCTGGACGTTCTCCAGCATGACGATGGCGTCGTCCACCACCAGACCGATGGCCAGGATCAGCGCCAGCAGCGTGAGCACGTTCACGGAGAACCCCAGCGGGGCCATCACCGAGAAGGCGCCGATCACCGCCACGGGGATGGTCACCGCCGGGATGAAGGTGGCGCGGAAGGAACGCAGGAACACGAAGATCACCAGCACCACCAGGGACACGGCGATGCTCAGGGTGATCAGCACCTCGCGGATGGACTCGCGGATGAACACCGACTCGTCGTAGCTGACCTGGATATCCACGCCCTCTGGCAGCGAGCCGCGGATCTGCTCCAGTTCCTCCTGCACGGCGTCGGAGACAGTGATCACGTTGGCCTGGGACTGGCGAATGATGCCCAGCCCCACCGCCGGCACGCGGTTGTTGCGCAACACGGCGCGATCGTCCTCCACGCCGCGTTCCACCCGCGCCACCTCGCCGAGCCGGATGGGCACGTCACCCTGGTAGCGCAGCACCAGGCGCTCGAACTCGCCGGGCTCGCTCAGGCGGGTGTCGGTACGCACGGTGAGGTCCCGCATCAGGGACTCGACGCGGCCGGCGGGCAACTCCACGTTGTTCCGCCGGAGGGCCGTCTCCACCTCGTCCACGGTGACGTTGCGCGCGGCCATGGCTTCGCGGTCCAGCCACACGCGCATGGCGTAGCGGCGCTGGCCGCCGATGCGTATGTCCGCCACGCCTTCCAGCACCGACAGCCGTTCCTCCACCTGGCGTTCGATGAGGTCGCTCATCTCCGCCGGGTCCAGGCGGTCGGAGGTCATGGCCAGCCACATCATGGGCCGAGCGTCGGCCTCGGTCTTGGTGACCACCGGTGCCTCGGCGTCGTCGGGCAGGTTGTCGGCGATGCGGGCGATGGCGTCGCGGACGTCATTGGCGGCGTTGTCGATATCGCGGCTGAGCTGGAACTCGATGGTGGTCTCGCCGCGACCGTCCCGGCTCTCGGAGTTCATGGAGCGGATGCCGTCGACGCGACTGATGGCACCCTCGATGCGCTCGGTGATCTCGGTGTCGATCACCTGGGGCGCGGCGCCCACGTATTCGGTGGTCACGGAGATGATGGGCGGATCGATGTTGGGGTACTCGCGCACCGGCAACTGCGTCAGCGAGGCGATGCCCAGCACGACAATCAGCAGGCTGATCACCGTGGCCAGCACCGGCCGCCGTACGGAAATGTCCGAAATGATCATCGCGGGTCCTCCGGGCCGGCAGGATTACCGGGCTGCGAGATCGCCATCGGCGTCCTCCTCCAGCTCCCGGACCTCACGACCGTCGCGCACGCGCTGAAGGCCGCGCACCACGACCCGGGCACCGTCCTCGACATCGCCGAGAATCTCCACGCGGCCGTCAATGCGCCGACCGGTGGACACCTCCAGCCGGCGCGCGGCACCGTCCTCGATCAAGAACACGAAGCTGCCGCGCCCTTCCTGCAACAACGCCTCCTCGGGGACCATCACCGCTTCGCGCTCCGCAAGGACCAGGCGTGCGGTGAGAAACATACCGGCGCGCAGGCGGCGCTCCTCATTGTCGAACTCGGCCTGGACGCGGACGGTGCGGGTAATCGGGTCAACCCGGGAACCGGTGCGGGTGACCGTGCCCTCGAACACGTGATCACCGAAACCGAGGCTGCGCGCCTCCACGGTGAGGCCGGGGACCAGGCCGCCCAGGAAACGCTCGGGGACGGCGAAATCCAGCCGCACCACGGACAGGTCATCCAGAGTGGTCAGCTCGGTTCCCGGCTCGACATAGGCACCGGGGCTGACTTCGCGCAATCCCACGACGCCGTCGAACGGCGCGCGGATGGTGCGGTCCCGAAGCCGGCTCTCGGCAATTTCCACCCGGGCCTCCGCCACTTCCAGGGCAGCGCGGCGCTCGTCCACCTCGGACTCGGGCACGTCGCGGTTCTCGAACAGCGCCGCCGCACGGCGATACTTGGTACGGGCGTCGTCCCGCTGGGCGATGGCCTCGCGCAGGTCGGCGCGTTCCCGCACCTGATCCAGGATGAACAAGGGTTCACCCTCTTCCACCTGCTCGCCCTCGCGCACCGGAGCTTCGACGATGCGGCCGGCGACCTCGGTGACGATCTCCACCGACTCCCGCGCCAGCAGGGTGCCCACGGCCTGAACCACGTCCTGCACGGCGTGACGTTCAGCACGGGCCACCTGCACCGGTGTCCCCCCGCGATCGGCACCCCCGGGACCGCCGGCACCCTGGCCGCCGGATTCCTCCTCCTGCTGCTGGAGCCAGATCCAGCCCACCGCGGCGAGCCCGGCGATCACGGCGACAAACAATAGCTGGACAAGCCAGCGCAACGGGGTCTGCAACGTTGATTACTCCCGATTCGGAACGGCAGGTGCCGACTTGATTCAGCCCCCGGGACGGCACTGCAGCGATGCGCCCGCGGAGTCAAGGAATGGTTCAGTGTCTCCTTGAGACCGCGAAGCGCCGGATTCGTTTTGCTATCCTGTTATGCGGAACCTACAAGGAATACAGAACTCAGTCACCTTGCGGGGCATCAAAACCCGAACTGTACCCGGCAACCGAGACGACACGACATCATGCAAATGACGCGAAACATTATTGCCACCGCGCTCCTCGGCCTTGCGCTGGCCATGCTGCCCATGCAGGCCCCGGCGGACGATGACCCCCGGGACGTGCTGATGCTGGTCAACACCGAGGAAGACCAGGTGCAGGGTCTGGCCATGACCACCGCCTCGGAACTGGCGCAGCGCGACCACTCCGTGCATATCATCCTCTGCGGCGAGGCCGCCGAGCTGGGCCTGGAAGAGTATATCCCGCAGACGCTGGCTCCGCGCGATGTCTCCTCCAAGGAACTCATGCAGGAAGCCATGAGCTTCGGTGCCACGGTGGAAGTCTGCCACCTGTTCCTGCCGAACAGCGGCTACCGCCAGTACGAGGAAGAGGACCTCCTCGACGAGGTCACCGTCAACAATCCCGAGGACAAGGCGGAGATGATCTCCCGGGACGATCTGCGCGTTCTGAGCTACTGAGCTACTGAGCGCAGTATGCCTGATGCCCGGGATGCCGGGCATCAGGCGATCTCGATGCCCTCGGCACGCAGGCCCCGAATCTTCGCGCGAATGTATTCCCGGTGCGGCACGTAGAGCAGATCGGCGATCTTGCGCACCAGCGCCTCCTGGTGCTTGTCCACGCGACCGTTGGCCGCAGCTACCCGCCACATGAGCTCGACGATCCGCGCCTTGCGCTCCGGCTCGAAGTGTTCGTGGATCAGCGACGTGAATTCGTAGTAGGAGACGGACTTCTCCACCTCCTCCCGGGCCAGTTGAAGCAATTCTTCGGTCTCCTCCTCCGGCAGGGCGAACTTACGCCGCACGGCTTCTTCCACCGCCGCCGCTTCATCCGGATGGTCCTGACGCTCCACGCGGGTGACCTCGATCAGCAGCGCCGCCGTTGCCAGCTGCAGACGGTGCTCGTCATCGTCACCACCGTTGGGCTCATCCGGTTGCGCCAGATGCTCGGAGAAAAAACCGCGAATCGCATCAAGCATGGGCACCACGCCTCCTTCATTGCCGCAAGCAGCCGCTCTGTCTTGCGCACACACATGCCAGACAGGCACATGTGCCATGTTGACACATGATCCGGCACACAATCACAGGATCTCTGGTCGTCACACCCCTCGCAACACCGCATTCCTGTGACATCCTGCAACTGGCACAGTTCCTGCTGAGACCTCCACTGACGGGCGCTAGCCCACCGTTTCATTACTAAAGGAGGTCACCATGAAGCGCTTGACAATGCTGCTGGCTATTCTGCTCACCGCCGGGATGCTCACCCTGGCTGCCTGTGAACCCGTCGACGAGGACGAGTTCGAGCAGATGGAAGACGACATGGAACAGCAGGATGACTTCGGCGGGGACGACGACGACTGGTAAGTTCCCGCGTCAGGGCCCGGGGCACCCCCGGGCCCTGGTCCTCAGGTACCCTCCCACCTGTCGCACTCTGGCGACGTTTTGACCTGTCGGTCAGTGACGAAGACAATCTTCGAATCTGCGTGACTCGACCACCGGTCCGGGTCGTCTCCTATCCTGTTCCTGATGCATGCACCGGGCGCCCCGTAGACACAAGGACCGCGAGGCCCGCCGCCCTCCCGCACGTATGATGGGACGTAGACTTTGAAGAACCTCCACCTGAAAGTCCTGGCGCTGCTCCTGATCGTGGGAGCCGGCAGCCTGATGTGGCATAAAGTAGCGAACCTCGGCCTGCCGCTTACCGCAGACCAGGAGACGGCCATCTGGACGGTGGAGGCGCGCCTGCATCTGCAGGCCGAAGGCGGGCCGGCGCAAGTCGACTTCATGCTCCCGGGTGACCCGCCCGGCTTCAACGTGCTCGGTGAGGATTTCGTCTCCGGACGCTTCGGCCTCTCAAGGGAGGCGGGCCCGGTCAATCGCCAGGCCCTTTGGGCGGCCCGCCGCGCGAACGGTCAGCAGACCCTGTACTACCGGCTGCAGCTCGGTGATGCCCCCGACGACGATACCCGCGTCGTCGAGGGGCCGCAGCCGGCGTTCCCGGAGGTACCAGAGTACCCGGAGCCCTACGGTTCGGCGGCCATGAGGGTGCTGGAGGAGGTGCGCGACGGTTCGGCGGATATCGCTTCGTTCACCCGGCGGCTCCTGGAGCGCTACTATGCCGACAGCCCCGACGATCACATCCAGGCTTTGCGGGCCGGTGTCGAGGGCGACCTGGCGCACGTGGAGAACGTCATCCACATTCTCGCCGGCGCAAGGATTCCCGCTCGCCCGAGCCACGTCCTCGAACTCCAGGAGGGCATGCGCCGGGCCGAGCTGAGACCCTTCCTCGAGATTCATAACGGCTCCGCCTGGGTCCCCTTCAATCCGGCCTCCGCCCAGCGCGGCTACGGCGACAGCACCCTGGTCTGGTACCGCGGCGACTCGCCGCTGGTGACCGTCTCCGGCGCCCAGGTGTCAGACATCAACTTCGCCGCCGGACGCACGGTGCGGGCCGTGGTGGATATCGCCGAACGGCGCGCGGAGATCATCGGCTCGCGGGTGATGGACTTCTCGCCCTTCGCCCTGCCCGTGGATACACAGAACGTCTACCAGACCCTGCTGCTGGTGCCCATCGGCGCACTGGTGGTGGTGCTGATGCGCAACGTGGTCGGCGTGACCACCTTCGGCACCTTCATGCCGGTGCTGATCGCGCTGGCGTTCCGGGAGACACAGCTGCTCTGGGGCTTGATCCTGTTCACCTCGGTGGTGGTGCTGGGGCTGGCGTTCCGCTTCTACCTGGAACGACTGAAGCTGCTGCTGGTGCCGCGGGTGGCGTCGGTACTGGTGGTCGTGGTCCTGCTGCTGCTGGCGTTGAGCATCGTCAGCCACAATCTCGGCCTGGAGCGCGGCCTGTCGGTGGCGCTGTTCCCCATGGTGATCCTGGCCATGACCATCGAGCGCATGTCGCTGGTCTGGGAGGAGAACGGACCGCGGGAAGCCATTCAGCAGGGCCTCGGCAGCCTGTTCGTGGCGGTGCTCGGCTATCTGGTGATGAACTTCCAGCCGTTCGCCCACATCGTTTTCGTCTTCCCCGAATCGCTACTGATCATCCTGGCGGCCATCCTGCTGCTGGGCCGGTACTCCGGCTTCCGCCTTACCGAGCTGTGGCGCTTCCGCACCCTGTTCCGGGATGAGGGCAGACCGTCATGATCGGTCTGCTGCGCCGGATCCGCGCCGCCGGGGTACTCACGATGAACCAGCGCAACGCCGAGTTCATCTCGGAGTACAACAACCGGCGGCACTATCCGCTGGTGGACGACAAGCTGCGCACCAAGCAGTTGGCGCAGGACGCCGGCATCCGCGTGCCGGAGCTCTACGCGGTGATCGAGATCGAGCGCCAGATCCGGCAGCTCCCCATGCTGCTGGAGGACCGCGCCGATTTCGTCGTCAAACCGGCCCATGGCGCCGGTGGCAGCGGCATCATGGTGGTTGCCGGAAAACAGCGCGGCCACTTCCGCCGCCCCAGTGGCACCGTCATCACCACCGACGCGCTGGGCCATCACATCTCCAACATTCTCAGCGGCATGCACAGCCTCGGCGGACGGCCGGACAAGGCGGTGATCGAGCAACGCGTACACTTCGACCCACTGTTCGACCCCATCAGCCACGGCGGCGTGCCGGACATCCGCACGGTGGTGTTCCTCGGAATGCCGGTGATGACCATGGTCCGGCTGCCGACCAGCGCCTCCGACGGCAAGGCAAACCTCCACCAGGGCGCTCTGGGCGCCGGTGTGGACCTGGCTACCGGCTACACCACAACGGCGGTGTGCCGGGACCGACCCATCACCTGGCATCCGGACACCGGGGCTCCCATCGCCGGCGTACGCATCCCCGGCTGGGAGGAGCTGCTGGTGCTGGCGGCCCGCTGTCACGCCCTGGGCCAGCTCGGCTACCTGGGGGTCGACATCGTGCTGGACCGCAACCAGGGGCCGATGATGCTGGAACTCAACGCCCGCCCGGGACTCAGCATCCAGCTCGCCAACCGCGCCAGCCTGCTGCACCGCCTGCGTCGCGTCGAGGCGCTGACGAACATCCCCGAGGCCGCCGAGGACCGCGTCGCCCTGGCCCGTGAACTGTTCGCCGCGGAC
>SKYZ01000262.1 GCA_007127625.1 Aquisalimonas sp.
ACGTACATGAGCACGATGCCCGAGGCGAACCACATGGCGATGAGCAGGCACAGGGCGATGCCCAGGTAGCGGTGCCACAGGTAGATGTGCCGCTTCACCGACATCAGAAGTGCGTGCTCAGAGTGAGGTCGACGCTGCGGGACTCGCCTAGGAGCCATTGGCTGCCGCCGAAGGAACTCCAGGTCACATGCTGCTCGTCGGTGAGGTTGCGCCCGCGCAGGGTCACTTCGGCGGAGCGGAACTTCCAGGTGGCGGCGGCACCGAACAGTGTGTACGACGGCACGTCGACGGTATTGGCGTCGTCGCCCTGGCGCGGCCCCACGTAGCGGGTGTTGGCCTCCAGCGTGAGCCGATCCGTGGCGAACCATTCGGCGCGCAGGTTGGCCAGGCGCTCGGGCACGTTGGGCGGGGTGTTGCCGTCGTAGCGATCGTCCTCGGTGGCGTAGTCGGCGAACTCGGCGTTCAGCAGGGTGCCGTCCGCCTGGAAGCGCCAGTCCCGCCACGGGCGTAAGGCGACTTCCAGCTCCACGCCCCGGGACTCCTGGCGACCGATCTGGCGTTCCAGGTCCCGGTCGTCCGGGTCACGTACGCTGAGGTTGCGCTTGGCGATGTCGTACACTGCGATGGTCCACTGCAGCCGATCATCCCAGGCGCGTTGCCGCAACCCCAGCTCGACCCCGCGGGAGCGCTCCAGGCGGTCGCCCTCGCCCCCTGGTGAAAACGTCACGCTGCTGCCGGTGGGCTTGGCGCCCGTGGCGTACTGGGCGTAGGTGGTCACCCCGGCGGGGAGTTCCCACACGGCGCCGATGCGGCCTGTGGTCGGACGGTGGCGTTCGGTGGTGCGCTCGTTCTCCCGCAGATCCTCGCCGTCCAGGCGGATGAGTTCGTGCCGAAGACCACCCACAAGACTCAGCCCGCCACCGAGCTTCAGGCGGTTCTCACCGAATACCGCATAGCGGTGGTTGGTGGTTCGTACACCCGGTTCAAACGGGGTATCCGAGAAGTAAAGCCCGGGATCCGGGTTGTCCACATCAACCGTGTCCTCTCCTTGATAGGGCGAATTGTTGCTGTGCTCGAATCGGTTGCGACTGACGTCCAGGCCAACACTCACACGGTAGGGCAGTCCAAGCAGCGTGTGGTCGTGGATCGCCTCCAGGCGGTTGCCGAACAGCGTCTGGTCATGGGCGATCTGGATGGGCACGCTGCGGCGGATCACGTCCTCGTCCGGGTCGTAATTGTAGGCCTCCACGTTCTTCCAGTTGCGCTCGCCGGTGTGGGCGTAGACCCGATTGCGCACCTGCAGGTGATCCGTGGCGGCGAAGTCGGTGTCGAAGCGCAACCAGTAGCCCTCCATGTCCATCTCGGCGTCGGCCACGTTGTAGTTGTTGCCCACTGTTCGCTCGTCGATGCCGCCGTCGATCACCGGAGTGCCGAAATAGGGCTCGATGTCGTCGCGCTGGACCTCGCCGGAGAGGGTGAACCGCAGCCGCTCGGAGGCATCGAAGCGCAACGATCCGCCAAGGGTTTCGTAGCGGGCACCGCTGCGATCGATTTCGCCGTCCCGGGTCAGGCGGCTGGCATCCACCCGGTACGAGAGGCCGTCCACGTCCGTTGGCCCGCCTGCGCCGGCGGCGACCCGCGTTTCACCGAATGAGCCAGCGCCGAGCAGCAGATCCCCCGAGCTGCGGTCCGGGTCCGGCCGGCGCGGCACGAAGTTGATGGCGCCCGCCACCGCCCCCTCGCCATGCAGTACGGAGGCCGGGCCGCGCAGCACTTCCACGCGGTCGTAGAACCAGTTGCTACCCGGCCGTGCGAACATGCTGGGCTCGGCCACCCGGATGCCGTCGTAGAGGATGGTGATATCGTTGCCGGTGAACCCGCGGCTGGAAAACGATGCCGGCGCCCCCGGCGGCTCGCCGCCGGTGAATCCGCCGGCCGCTTCCACCGCTTCGCGCGTGTTCCGCACGCCGCGGGCGCGCTGGGTGTCTGCGTCGATCACCGCGGCGCTGGCGGGGAGATCCTCCAGCGCCAGACCCAGGCGGCTGGCGGTTCTTGCCGGCTGGTCGAGGCCCAGCGCGTCGGTGGCCCCGATACCTTCCACCTCCAGCACCTCAAGGGTGGTGTGATCACCTGCGGCGGCGATACCGGTCAGCGACAATGCCAGCACCAGGCTGGCGGCTTTCGGCACGTCCCCGGAGGACGGTCGTGGATTCGCGTTGCGCGCGCGCTCCGTGTTCATCCTGGTTGCTCCTATCCCTTGGTTACCGGTGCTCCTGCGGGCGAGGGACCAGGGAACGAGGAGGCGACCTGTCCGGGCGTGGTGGACAGGCGGAACGGACTGCACGGCATGGCCGACAGGCACCGAGTCGCGGCGTCCTCGCCGGCGGTGCCCCTCGCACCACCAGGAGATGTCCCGCATGAATGCGGGACGGCTCATCGGGCCGGTCTCCGGACTCGCGTGCGGGCGTCAAGACACCCGAGCGGACCGCCTTCCCGTGGCATCAGCCACAGTGGCGGGGATGGTCCGCTGCAACACGCTCACCGTTGCGGGGGCAGTCCCGGACTCGGCAGCAGCGTGGATGCTCCTGCCTCACCGGGTTCCCGTTTCACCTTTCCGGCCGGAACGGCCTGAAGGCACCCGAGAGCAAGCGGTGAACCTACCGGGTGCGAGATGCCGAATCAAGCGATCCAGAAACCTGCGAAAAGGGACGGCGGCATGCGATGATCACGGGTCGGGTCGGTCACACACGTGGTTCTGCAACGAGAGAGGCGCCAGCATGGGCGAGATGAAGTATCGGGATTTGCGCGACTTCATGGATCGGCTGGAACGCGACGGCGAACTCAAGCGCGTTTCCGCATCGGTGGATCCCTACCTGGAGATGACCGAGATCTGCGACCGCACCCTGCGCAAGGGCGGCCCGGCGCTGCTGTTCGAGAACCCGGTGGGCTCGCGCACGCCGGTGCTGGGCAACCTGTTCGGCACCCCCTACCGGGTGGCCCTGGGCATGGGCGCCGAGAACACCGAGGCGCTGCGGGAGATCGGCAAGCTGCTGGCCTTCCTCAAGGAGCCGGATCCGCCCAAGGGCATGAAGGATGCCTGGAAGCAGCTGCCCATCTTCAAGCAGGTACTGAACATGGGGCCGAAGACGGTGCGCCGTCCGGAGTGCCAGGAGCACGTGGTCGAAGGCGAGAACGTGGATCTCTCCCGCCTGCCCATCTGGACCTGCTGGCCCGGCGACGCGGGGCCGCTGATCACCTGGGCGCTGGTGGTCACCCGCGGCCCGCACAAGGAGCGGCAGAACCTGGGCATCTACCGCCAGCAGGTGATCGGCCGCAACCGGGTGATCATGCGCTGGCTGGGCCACCGCGGCGGCGCCCTGGACTTCCAGGAGTGGCAGCAGGAACACCCCGGCGAGCCCTTCCCGGTGGCCGTGGCCCTGGGCGCGGACCCGGCCACCATCCTGGGCGCCGTCACCCCGGTGCCGGACACCCTCTCCGAGTACGCCTTCGCCGGACTGTTGCGCGGCAGCAAGACCGAGCTCGGCAAGTGCCTGGGCTCCGACCTGCAGGTGCCGGCCTCGGCGGAGATCGTGCTGGAAGGCCACATTTACCCGGACGACTGGGCGGACGAGGGGCCGTTCGGCGACCACACCGGCTACTACAACGAGGTGGACCGCTTCCCCGTGTTCACCATCGAGCGCGTCACCCACCGCAGCAATCCGCTCTACCACAGCACCTACACCGGCCGGCCGCCGGACGAGCCCGCCGTGCTCGGGGTGGCCCTGAACGAGGTGTTCGTGCCCATCCTGCAGAAGCAGTTCCCGGAGATCACGGATTTCTACCTGCCGCCGGAGGGCTGCTCCTACCGCATGGCGGTGGTGACCATGAAGAAGCAGTACCCGGGCCACGCCAAACGGGTGATGCTGGGGGTGTGGTCGTTCCTGCGGCAGTTCATGTACACCAAGTTCGTCATCGTCACCGATGACGACGTCAATGCGCGGGACTGGAACGACGTGATCTGGGCCATGACCACCCGCATGGACCCGCAGCGCGACAGCACCTTTATCGACAACTCACCCATCGACTCCCTGGACTTCGCGTCGCCGGTCTCGGGGCTCGGCTCGAAGATCGGCTTCGACGCCACCAACAAGTGGAAGGGCGAGACCAACCGCGAATGGGGGCGGCCCATCACCATGGATCCGGAGATCCGGCGGCGCGTGGACGAGCGCTGGGACGAGCTGGGTATCGACATCTGACGGCCCGGACCGTCACTGCCGCCGACCGCGCTCGACGCGGATCACGCGGCCGCGCTCCAGGGTGACGATGCGGGCAAACCGTCCCGTGCCGAACTCGTACAGCCACTCCTCGCGGACCGGCACGGCGGCCTGGTGGAAGAAAGCGGGCTGGATGACCTGGCTGGCCGCCGGCGGACCGCACTCGCCGAGCAGCTCCATGCGGGTCATGCCGCTGCGGATCAGGCGCGCCCGGCAATCGGAGCCGGGAAACGTGGTGTAGCCGTAACCACCGGTACGGACGGCGCTGATCTGGCCGTCGCGGAAATCGACCATGCGCACCAGCCGGCGCGGCCCACGGTTGTAGTACCACCGTTCCACGGTCGTCACGATGACACCGTCGGCACGCACGGCGAAATCCACCGGCTCTTTGAGATCCGGCTCGCCGCACAGATCCCGCACATCCCACGTGCGGTCACCCCGCTGCACCAGGTCACCGCCACAGCGCAAGGTATCCGCGGCCGCGGCGGACCAGGCGAACACCAACGACACCAGGAGCACACGGAGCATGGCGATTCCTCGGCCAGCGCTGATCGTGGCAATGACCAGCCTTCTCAGATAATGGACCTCTCCGGAACCCGAGCGGTTTCCGTCGTGTCCGTCACAATCGAGGCACGGGCAGCCGCCGTTCCATTCCAGTAGGCGAGGTGTTCCGTCACAATGGGGGCAATTTCCTGCTGCGCCGGAAGCAGACAAGCGCGCCACGGGTCACGGACATGAGCTACCAGGTCACCATCGAGCCAAGCGGCCACCGCTTCACCGTCGGCGGGGACGAATCCGTTCTGGACGCCGCGCTCAGGCACGGGCTCGTCATCCCGTACAGCTGTCGCAACGGCACATGCCTGACCTGCATGGGCAAGGTGGTCGAGGGGGAGATCGGCTACCCCGGCGGCGAGCCGCCCGACTGCCTGGACGAGACGGCGGTGGCCGTGGGCCAGGCGCTGTTCTGCCAGGCCCGCCCCACCAGCGACCTGGTAATCGAAGTGCGTGAAGTGCGCGACGCCGGCGATCTCGCCCCGCGCCGGACCCGCTGCCGGGTCGCGGGGATGGAACGCTTGTCCCGCGACGTCATGCGCCTGTACCTGAAACTGCCGGATGCTGAACGGCTCGCCTTTCTGCCGGGACAGTACATCGACATCCTGCTCCGGGACGGCCGGCGGCGCAGTTTCTCCCTGGCCAATGCACCCCACGACGATGAACTCCTGGAGCTGCATGTCCGCCATATCGAGGGCGGTGAGTTCAGCGAGCAGGTCTTCTTCAACATGGAAGAGAAAGCGCTGCTGCGCATGGAAGGGCCCTACGGGCAGTTCTATCTGCGCGAGGACGACGATCGCCCCATTCTGATGATGGCGGGCAGCACGGGGATTGCGCCGCTGAAGAGCATCTTGGACCATCTAGTCCATATTGGTAACAGACGCGCGGTTCATCTCTACTGGGGCGTTCGCGAGCGCCAGGATCTTTACCTGGACGGGGAATTGCGCGCGCTGGCGGAGGGCTGCTCGTGGCTCACGTACACGCCCTGCCTGTCGGAACCGCGGGCAGAGGACGCCTGGGAGGGGAGAATCGGCCTGGTGCACAACATGCTGCTGCATGACCACCCGGAGCTGGGCAGCCATGCGGTGTACATGAGCGGCCCACCGGCGATGATCGCGGCCGCGCAGCGGGATTTCCACCGTCACGGTGTCGATCCGGACCATCTGCATCAGGATGCCTTCGAGTTCGCCGCCGACTCCAGGCCGGATCTGACAGCAGGCACACAGGGCAGTACGACAACAGACTAGACGCCCCCGGCAAGGGGGGCAGCGGACAAACACTCCATGGGACGGACACACATGCCTACAGGCCAAACCGGCCAGGACGCCTGCGCGCGGCGCCGATCGCGCCCTGCTGCACCGACCATCGCGGTGCTGGCGTGTGGTCTGCTGGTGACCGGCCTGGTCACGGCGGCGACTGCCTATCAGGCCCATCAGAAGGAGCTCAACGACTTCCACGCGGCCGCAGAGCGGACCTTCGACGCCCTGGATGACACCATCGCCCGGGACGTGGAGCGAGCCCAGAATCTTGCCCTGATGATCCACGCCGGCGCCAGGCTCGACGTCGAGGAGCCGCCGGCCACCCGGGAACCGGCCAGCGACAGTGGCCTGGAGTTTCTCGCCTGGCTGGAGCCCGTCACTGACGGCGAACAGTTCCGCGTCACGCCACTGCTGTCCGCCACCGGCGGTCAGGCCGTTGCCAGCCGCCTGCTGGAGACCGGCAGTGACGGCACCCGGGCATCACGACAGGCGCTGGAGCGCGCCCTGGAGACCGGCAAACTCACGGGCAACCGCGACACCGTCGTTTTCCGGGCCAACGGCGACGCCACGCCGGGCTTCATGGCGTTCCTTCCGGTTCCCTCCACCGAGGGGACCAACGGCGTCATTGCCCTGGGGCTGCGGCTGGACCGGCTGGCGAACATCGCCCGCGACGGCCGCGAACTGACCATGCACATCTTCAAGGGCGACGGCGAAAGCCTCCTGCTGTACGGCCCCGGGGACAATGCCGGGGTCGCGGAACACACCGATGCGTCAACGCTGCGGGATCAGCGCCACGCGCGGCGGGAGTTCACCGTCGCCTCGCAACGCTGGACTGCGTACGTGACGCCGGTCCAACAACCCACCTGGCTCAGCGCGACCGCCGCCTGGCCACTCATGGGCGGCCTGGTGCTCACGGGCATGGCCGGCTGGCTGATCCGCCGCGAGCGCTCGCTGAGCGGCGCCCTCGCGGGCGATCTCGGCCACACGCAGCAGCAATTCCAGCTCCTGCAGCGGGATTACGCCGCCACCCGGGAAACCCTGGAACGGGAAACCATTGCCCGCACCACCACGGAACACTGTCTGGACCTGCTGGAGGGCGCGACCTGCGATGCCGTGCTGCGGCTGTCGGAGTCGCGGAGCATCATGAATGCATCGCCGGCCGTGGCGCAGGTGCTGGGGCTCACGCCGGACGAACTCATCGGCCGTCCCCTGGACAGCGTGGTGCGCCACGACACCACATCGCCTCGCGAGCCGGCGGACGCGGACACCCACGAGCAGAACATCGAGCAGACATTCCTTGTCAGCGCGTCCGATGGCAGCGAACGCCGGCTGACCGGGCGCCTGCTGCAACTACCG
>SKYZ01000418.1 GCA_007127625.1 Aquisalimonas sp.
CGATGCCGCTATAAACCCGGGCAACTCCGGAGGTGCACTGATCAACGCCCAAGGCGATCTAATCGGTGTCAACACCGCCATTTTCAGCCGCTCCGGCGGCTCCCACGGGATCGGTTTCGCTATCCCCGCTGTACTCGCCCGGAACGTTATGGAAAGCATCATCGAGGAGGGGCGGGTCATCCGAGGCTGGGCCGGCGTGGAGATCCAGGACATTACGCCATCACTGGCCGAGTCCTTCGATCTGGACACCCGCGACGGGGTCCTGATTGCCGGCGTCATGCGGGGTGGCCCCGCCGACGAGGCCGAGCTGGCCCCCGGGGACGTGGTGCACGCGGTGGACGGTGAGCGGGTCCGCAACAGCCAGGACCTGCTCATGCGCATTACCGAACGCGAGCCCGGCACCCGTGTCACCCTCTCCGGTGTCCGTGACGGCGAGCCCTTCGAACTTGAGCTCACTGTCCAGGAACGCCCCGCTGCCGGAGATCTGCAACGCTGAGGCAGGTGTCTAAACGTGTGCCAGCGCGGTAGCCAGGGCGCCCAGGAAGCGGGTGTTCTCGTCCGGGGTGCCCACTGTGACCCGCAAACAGTCCCCCAGCATGGGGTGGCTGCCATCCAGGCACTTGATCAGCACGCCCTGCTCCCGCAACGAGGCGTGCACCGCCCCCGCGCGCCCTGGTGGGGTCCGGAAGGTGATGAAGTTGGCATCACTGGGCCAGACCGTCAGCCCGGGGCGGTCCCCGAGAGCGTCGGCAAGGCGGCCGCGCTCCGCCTTTAGTGCCTCGGTCTGGCGGCGCAGTACATCGGCGTGGTCCAGGGCGAACGCCGCGCTGGCCTGAGTCAGCACATTGATGTTGTAGGGCAACCGGCACTTCTCGAACTGTTCGCACCACTCCTGATGGCCGGCCAGATACCCGAGGCGCAGCCCGGCCAGCCCCATCTTGGACACGGTACGCATCACCAGCAGGTGGTCGTAGTCCGCCAATGCCCCCATCCAGCTGCGACCGCAGAACGGCTCGTACGCCTCATCCACCACCACCAGGCCCGGCGCTGCTTCGATCACTGCACGCATGGCCGTGTCATCAAAGGCGTTGCCGGTGGGATTGTTGGGGTACGCCAGGTAGATCAGTGCCGGCTGATGTTGAGTGATGGCGGCCAGCATGGCGCCCTGATCCAGGGCGAAATCCCCCTCCAGCAGCGGTACTTCCCGGAACGCCATGCCGGTGAAACCCGCAATCAGCCGATACATGACAAAACCCGGCCCCGGCGCCAGCACGGTGCGATCCGCTCCGCCCAGCGCCAGCCCCAGCAGCTGGATCAGCTCGTCGGAGCCATTACCCAGCAGCAGCTCGGCAGACTCGGGGATGTCCGCCTCCCGGCGCAGCCGCTCCTTGAGCGCACCGGCGGTCGGATCGGGATAGCGATTGGCGTGGACGTCTCCGAGACGACGCAGCCAGGCATCCCGGAGGTCACCGGGCCAGGGATAGGGATTCTCCATGGCGTCCAGTTTCACCATGCCGGTCGCCGGGGGCACGTGATAGGCCTGCATGCCCTGCACCTCCGGACGCACCAGACGCCGGATCAGTGCCTCGCGACCCTCAGCCCTGCTCATGATCGCGGATACGGTAGTTGGCCGACTCGGCATGGGCGGTGAGGCCTTCGGCGTTGGCCATGGTGACGGCAACATGCCCGTGCCGCGCCGCACCTTCCGGCGTGGCATGGATCAGGCTGCTGCGCTTCTGGAAGTCGTACACCCCCAGCGGCGAAGCGAACCGGGCCGTGCGGGAAGTCGGCAGAACGTGATTGGGGCCGGCGCAGTAGTCACCCAGGACTTCCGGGGTGTGCCGGCCGAGGAAGATGGCCCCGGCGTGACGAATACGTTCCGCCATCTTGCGCGGCTGCGCCACGGACAACTCCAGGTGTTCGGGGGCGATGAAGTTGGTGACCTCCTCCGCCTCCACCAGGTCCCGCACGCAGATCAGCGCCCCGCGGTTGGCCAGCGCGGCACGGATGATCTCCGAGCGCTCCATGCCGGGCAGCAGGCGCTCCATGGCCTGTTGCACCTGATCCAGGTACCTGGCATCGGGGCAGACCAGCACCGCCCGGGCCACTTCGTCGTGCTCCGCCTGGGAGAACAGATCCATGGCAATCCACTCGGGGTCGGTCTGGCCATCGCAGATCACCAGGATCTCCGACGGGCCGGCGACCATGTCGATGCCCACGTGCCCGAACACCCGCCGCTTGGCCGCGGCCACATAGGCGTTGCCGGGCCCGACGATCTTGTCCACCGCCGGGATGGTCTCGGTGCCATAGGCCAGCGCAGCCACGGCCTGGGCGCCGCCGATGGTGTAGACCCGGGTGACCCCGGCCAGATGCGCGGCGGCCAGCACCAGGTCCGCCACGTCGCCGTCCGGGGCCGGCACCACCATGACAATGTCGCTGACGCCGGCGACACTGGCCGGCACGGCGTTCATCAGCACCGACGAAGGGTACGCCGCCCGGCCTCCGGGCACGTACAGACCCACCCGGTCCAGCGGAGTCACCTTCTGACCCAGGACCGTGCCGTCGTCCTCGGTGTACTCCCATGAATCCATGCGCTGACGCTCGGCATAGGCACGAATACGCGCGGCGGAGTGCTCCAGGGCCTCGCGCTGCTCGGCATCGAGCCCCTCGAAGGCGCCCCGGAGTCGCTCCGGCGGGATCTGCAGGTCCGCCGCGCGGTCGGCCTGCAGTCGGTCGAATTTCAGGGTGTACCGCAGCACGGCAGCGTCGCCCTCGCGGCGCACGGCGCCGAGGATCTCGGTGACGGCCTGCTCCACGGCGGCATCACCCTCGGTGTCGTCCCCGATGAGCCGGGTCAGGTTCTCCCAGAAGTCCGGCTGCGTGGTACTCAGTCTAGCGATTTCCAGCATGGCGCCTCCTGTCAGGCCGCCTTTCCGCCGACGGCATCGGCGAGGTGTTCGGTGAATGCCTTGATACGGCGGTGCTTCATCTTCATGGCCGCCTTGTTGACGATCAGCCGCGAGCTGATGTCGGCGATGTGCTCCAGCGGCTCCAGGCCGTTGGCGCGCAGGGTGTTGCCGGTGTCCACCAGGTCGACAATGAGATCCGACAGACCGGCGATGGGGGCCAGCTCCATGGAGCCGTAGAGCTTCACCGTCTCCACCTGCCGGCCCTGCTCCGCGAAGTAGCGTCGGGCGATGTTGACGAACTTCGTGGCGACGCGCACCTTGCCGCGGCCCTCATTGGCACCGGGAAACCCGGCCACCATCATGCGGCATCGTGCGATCCCCAGATCCAGCGGCTCGTAGAGCCCGTCACCGCCGTGCTCCAGCAGCACGTCCTTGCCGGCCACGCCCACGTCCGCAGCACCGTATTCCACGTAGGTGGGCACATCGGTGGCGCGCAGGATCACCAGCTTGACGCCGGGGTCGCTGGTGTCCAGCACCAGCTTGCGGCTCCTGTCCGGATCATCCACGGGGGTTATCCCCGCGGCGGCCAGCAGCGGCAGCGTGTCTTCGAGTATGCGCCCCTTGGACAGCGCAATGGTCAGGGTCTCGGCCATGGATGGTTTCCCGTCAGGCCGGCACACGGCGAATCCGCGCGCCCAGCTGTGCCAGCTTCTCTTCGATACATTCGTAACCGCGATCAATATGATAGATGCGGTCGACTTCGGTTTCCCCCTCGGCCACCAGGCCCGCGAGCACCAGGCTCGCGGAGGCGCGAAGATCCGTGGCCATCACCGGGGCCCCCTTGAGGGCGTCCACGCCGCGACAGAAGGCGGTATTGCCTTCCAGGCGGATGTCCGCACCCATGCGCTGCATCTCCAGCACGTGCATGAAGCGGTTCTCGAACACCGTCTCCGTCACTGTTGCAGCTCCGTCGGCCACCGCATTCAGGGCGCAGAACTGGGCCTGCATGTCCGTGGGAAAGGCGGGATACGGCGCAGTGCGCAGACTCACCGCCCGCGGGCGCCGGCCGTGCATGTCCAGGCTGATCCAGTCGTCACCCACTTGAACATCGGCACCGCACTCGCGCAGCTTCTGCAGCACCGCATCCAGCAGTCCGGCGCGGGTGTCCCGCAGTAGCACCTTGCCACCGGTCATCGCGGCCGCCACCAGATAGGTGCCGGTCTCGATTCGATCCGGCAACACCTGGTATTCCGTGCCATAGAGGCGCTCCACGCCATCGATGGTAATGGTATCGGTCCCTGCGCCGCGCACCTGTGCGCCCATGGCATTGAGGCAGTCGGCCAGGTCCACCACTTCCGGCTCGCGGGCGGCATTCTCGATAATGGTGGTGCCCTCCGCCAGGGCAGCGGCCATCATCAGGTTCTCGGTACCGGTAACGGTTATAAGGTCCATCACGATGCGCGCGCCCTTGAGGCGATTCGCCCGGGCGCGAATGTAGCCACCCTCCACCGTGATGTCCGCGCCCATGGCGGTGAGCCCGTCGATATGCAGGTTAACCGGTCGCGAACCGATGGCGCACCCGCCCGGCAGGGACACGTCGGCCTCGCCGAAGCGGGCCAGCAGCGGGCCCAGCACCAGGATGGAGGCGCGCATGGTGCGCACGAGCTCGTACGGCGCATAGAGACTGTCGATGGATGCGGTATCCACCTCGATGCTCATGCGCTCGTCCACCGTCAGCCGCACCCCCATGCGACCCAGCAGTTCCATGGTCGTGGTGATGTCGTGCAGGTGGGGAATGTTGCCAATGGTCATCGGGCCATTGGCCAGCAGGCTGGCGGAGAGAATGGGCAGGGCCGCATTCTTGGCGCCGGAAATCCGGATGGATCCATCCAGCGCGCCGCCGCCGTTGATGATCAGTTTCTCCATGGACTCGCTATCCGGTCGCGGGCGGGGTCGCAGCCCCGGGGTTACGGGATCAGCCCTGTTCCTTCTGCCACTGCTCGGGAGTGAGCGTGCGCATGGACAGGGCATGCAGTTCGCCGGAGTCGAAGCGATCCTGGAGGACGCTGTTGACGAGGCGTTGCCGGGCAATGGGCATCTTGCCCTCGAAGGCGGGACTGACGATGACCGCCTGGAAATGGGCACCGTCACCCTCGACCTGCGCGTGACATTCCGGCAGGCCTTGCTCGATGAGATCCTTAATGGCTTCGGGCTGCATCATGGCGGCCGTGACTCCTCGTTGATCAATCCGGGCAGCCACCGCCGCGCGCCCTGTCACTGTCCTACGACGGCCCGCTGTCGGCACCGTCCCGGGCAACCAGTGGCAGGATGACGTCAACACCGCTGACGCCGGCGATGGCCTGCATTTGGGCGGGTATGTTAACAAACTCGATGCGTCCGCCGAGACGTTGCTGTTCGCAGGTCCAGTGAATCAGAAGTGCCACGCCGGCACTGTCGGCCCGGGTGACGCCAGCGAGATCCACGCACATCAGGCCTTCCCGCGGCAGCAATTGCCCCGCCTGCTGCCAGAGATCACGCACCGTGCTGAACCCCAGATCGCCTTCCAGGCGAAGCTGCCCGGGGCCGTCCGCCGCCGTCAGTCGTGCCTCGCTCACAGCTCCGTCTCACCCCGGCGGTTGCGCTCCCGCAGCCGCTCCAGCAGGCCGTCCACACCGCTGCGGCGGATTTCGCTGCTGAAGGCGTCGCGGTAATTGGTGACCAGGCTGACGCCCTCCACCACCACGTCGTAGATCTGCCACCCGTCGCGCTCATGCTTGCGGAACTGGTAGGTCAGGGGAATGGCCGGACCATCGCGCTGCTCCGCCTCCACCCGCATGGAAGCCCGCCCGCGGTCCTCGTCCACCCGCGCCGAGCGATAGGTCACCTCCTCACCGCGGTACTCCAGCAGTGGCTGGGAATAGGTGCGGATCAGCAGGGTGGTGATCTCCTCGCGGATCTCCTCGCGCTGTTCCTCGCTGGCATCGTTCCAGTGCCTGCCCAGGGCGAACCGGGTCACCAGCTGCATGTTGATGCGCGGCAGGACCTCGCGCCGAACGAGGTCGTGGACGAAATCCGGATCCTCGGCGATATCGCCGTCATGGTCCCGCAGTTCCTGCAGCACCGTTTCGGTGGTGTCCCTGACGATGGTCTCCGGATCACGGCCCTCGGTACTCGATACAGCCGGGGCCAGCAGGAACGCCAACAGGACTGCCGCTGCCAGGGCCTTGATGCTCATCGCGGTGCCTCCTCGTTGATCAGTCGTCCCGGTCGCCCATCTGATGAAGGAACTGGCCGATCAGCCGCTCCAGCACCAGTGCGGACTGGGTCAGGGTAATCTCGTCGCCTTCCTGGAGGTAGAAGTCCATGCCGCCGGGATCCAGGGCGATGTACTGCTCCCCCAGCAGCCCCGACGTGTAGATGGCGGCGCTGGTGTCTTCGGGGAGCTGATACTGCTCGCTGATACGCGCCTTGACCACCGCCTCATAGGTATTCGCGTCCAGGGCAATGTCCGTGACGCGCCCCACCCGAACCCCGCCCACGGTGATCGGCGCCCGGGTCCGCAGGCCGCCGATGTTCTCGAAGCGCAGCTCCACTTCGTAGCCGTCGGCACGCTCGAACACGGGCACGTTACTCACCTGGATGGCCAGGCCGAACAGGGCCGCAAAGCCCAGGGCCACGAACACGCCCACCCAGATCTCCGTCAATCGCCTGTTACGCATGCGGCTTCTCCGCCGGTTCTATCCAAACATCAGTGCCGTCAGCACGAAATCAAGGCCGAGCACCGCCAGGGACGTATTCACCACCGTACGGGTGGTGGCGCGGCTGACCCCGGCCGAGGTGGGCTCGGCATCGTAGCCCTCGAACACCGCGATCCAGCCGGCGACGAAACCGAACGCCAGGCTCTTGATCACGCCGTTGAGAATATCCTCGCGGAATTCCACCGCGTCCTGCATCTGTCCCCAGAAGGCACCGGCATCCACGCCCAGCAGGCCGACGCCGATGAGGTAGGAACCAAAGATGGCAACAAAGCTGAAAATCGCGGCCAGCAACGGCATCGCCAGAAAGGCCGCCAGCAGCCGCGGCGCAATCACCCGGCGCATGGGATCCACCGCCATCATCTCCATGCCGGAGAGCTGCTCGGTGCTCTTCATCAGCCCGATCTCCGCAGCTAGCGCCGAGCCGGCCCGGCCGCCAAAGAGCAGTGCAGTCACCACGGGCCCCAGCTCCCGGACCACCGACAGCGCCACCAGCACGCCAAGGGACTGGTCGGCGCCGAAATTCACCAGGGTGGTATAGCCCTGCAAGCCCAACACCATGCCCACGAACAGACTCGACACGAGAATAATGACCAGGGAGAGCACGCCCACCGAAAACAGCTGCTGGATCAACAGGCCCGGGCGCAACACCAAGGCAGGCATGCCCGCCAGTGCTCGCAACAGGAACGTGAACGCCCGCCCGAGACGTGCTTTAGAGAGCAGGGTCACGGCACCGATTCGTTGCAATACGCCCAGCATCAG
>SKYZ01000056.1 GCA_007127625.1 Aquisalimonas sp.
GGGACGACACGCCGAGGAGCCGGTTCCGGCCTGAATGAATGTCGCCGGGGGTTGGGCGGCCGCCGTCGTCAGCCTCTCGGGTGCGTCGGGGGCGCTGGTGCGGGAACTCCGGTTCCGGACCGTCTCCAGCCATGGACGGCTGGAGACGAGCCTACATGGACGTACTTGCGGCGTGTCCGGAACCGGAGTTGCCGCATCAGCGCCCCCGACGCACCCGAGAGGCTGACGACGGCGGCCGCCCAACCCCCGGCGACATTCATTCAGGCCGGAACCGGCTCCTCGGCGTGTCGTCCCGGCAGGCTTGCCATGGCAATCACTGCGGCCAGTCCAGCGGCCAGGGCACCGAGGTAGAAGGTCATGCTGCCGCCGAGGACGTCCCAGAGCAGTCCGCTGGCCAGGCTTCCCACTGCCACGCCGGCGCCGAAGGTGATGCTGCTGTAGAGCGCCTGGCCCCGGCCCTGGTTGCTGCCGACGAAGTAGCGGTTCACCAGGGCGATGCCCACGGCGTGATAGACGCCGAAGGAGGCGGCGTGAAGGCCCTGGGCGAACAGGAGTACGGGCAGGAGTTGCGGCGCGGCGGCGATCAGCACCCAGCGCAGGGCCGAGAGCAGCATGGCCACGGTCATGAGCCAGCGGGCGCCGAACCGTGGCAACAGCCGGTGCATGACAAGGAACAGGAGAATCTCGGCGACCACGCCCACCGCCCAGAGGATGCCGATCATGCTGCTGCTGTAGCCGGCCTCTTCCAGGTAGATGCTGAAGAACGCGTAGTACGGCCCGTGGCTGGCCTTGAGCAGGAAACAGGCAAGGAAGAATCCGATCACGTCCGGCCGTAGCAGCACCCGCAGGATCGGGTCACTGTACTGGTACTGACTGGGCTGCCGTGCCTCCGGCGCCAGGTGGCTCGACACCCACAGCCCCGCGAAGAGCACCAGCAGCATCCACGGCAGGATGTGCACACCGAAGCGGTCGATGAGTTCGCCGAATCCCACCACCGAGATGATGAACCCCACCGAGCCCCACAGGCGAATGCGGCTGTAGCGGTGATCCGCCTGACCCAGGTGATTCATGGTGTTGGCTTCGAACTGCGGCAGCGCGGCGTTCCAGAAGAAGCTGAACAGCGCCATCACCAGGGCGAGCCACCAGAAGCTGCTGCCCAGGAGCACACCGGCAAAGGTAACCAGCGCTGCCAGGGCACCGATGCGCACCACCGCCATGCGACGGCCGGTGCGGTCGGCGATCAGGCCCCAGACGTTGGGGGCGACGATCTTGGTGGCGTGGAGAATGGCGATGAGCTGGCCGATCTCCGCCGCGGAAAACCCCTCGGCGTTGAGGTACGGCCCCCAGTACGGGGCCAGGCCACCGAGGACGGCGAAGAAAAAACAGTAGAAGGCGGAGAGCCGCCAGTAAGGCAGGCCGGCCGGCACGCCCTACTCGCCCCGGCGGCCCGGTTCCGCAGGGATGGGCGTCAGGGGCGGCTCCACGTCACCGTTCTGAGCGCGGTGACGCAGGGCGTGATCCATGAGCACCAGCGCCATCATGGCCTCGGCGATGGGGGTGGCGCGGATGCCGACGCAGGGATCGTGGCGACCCTTGGTCACCACTTCCACCGGCTGCCCCGTGGCATTGATGGAACGGCCCGGGGTGACGATGCTGGACGTCGGCTTGAGGGCCATGGACGCCACTACGTCCTGACCGGTGGTTATGCCGCCAAGCACACCGCCGGAGTTGTTACCCAGAAATCCGTCCGGAGTCAGTTCATCCCGATGCTCGGTACCCCGCTGGGTGACCGCGTCGAAACCCGCCCCGATCTGGACGCCCTTCACGGCATTGATGCTCATCAGGGCATGGGCCAGATCGGCATCCAGGCGGTCGAACACCGGCTCGCCCCAGCCGGGCGGGCAGCCTTCCGCCAGCACCGTGACCTCGGCGCCCACGGAGTCCAGGTCCTTGCGCAGGCGATTCATGTACTCCTCGAGTTCCGGCACCCGCTCAGGGTCGCCACAGAAGAACGGGTTGTCATCCACCGCCTGCCAGTCCCGCAGGGCGAGCGGTATGGGTCCGAGCTGGGACAGGTAGCCGCGGATGTGCACCCCGTAGCGCTGGGCCAGCCACTTCTTCGCAATGGCACCGGCGGCCACGCGCATGGCGGTCTCACGGGCCGAGGAGCGCCCGCCGCCGCGGTAGTCACGGACACCGTACTTCTGCATGTAGGTGTAGTCGGCATGGCCAGGCCGGAAAGTGGCGGCGATCTCGGAGTAGTCCTTGGACTTCTGGTCGGTATTCTCGATCAACAGGCCGATGGGCGTCCCGGTGGTCCGACCCTCGAACACGCCGGAGAGGATCCGCACCTGGTCCGGCTCCCGGCGCTGGGTGGTATACCGGGATGTGCCGGGGCGACGTCGGTCCAGGTCGTGCTGCAGGTCGGCCTCGGTCAGTGCCAGACCGGGCGGACAGCCATCGACGATGGCCCCCAGGGCAGGCCCGTGACTCTCACCGAAGGTGGTGAGCTGGAACAGCTTGCCGAACGTGTTTCCGGACATGTCAGCCTTCTGGTTGCGATCTCTGTTGCAGGGGCCACTCCGGGCCTGGACGCTGCTTGTCAGCTCGCCGCGTCCTCGCCCCGGGCGCGGCGGAATGCGCCGGCATGGGCGGCAAGCTCCGCCGCCGTCAGCACGAAGACGCCGTGGCCCCCGCGCTCGAACTGGAGCCACTCGAACGGCACTTCCGGCCACGCGGCTTCAACCGCCGGCGCACTGTTGCCCACCTCGACCACCAGCAGCCCGCCTTCGTTCAACCAGCGGGGTGCCTCGGCCAGCACGCGGTGCACCACGTCCAGACCGTCGTCACCGGCGGCAAGCCCGAGCCGCGGCTCGTGGCGGTACTCCTCCGGCAGGGACGCCATGTCCCCGGCATCCACGTACGGGGGATTGGCCACGATCAGATCATAGCGCGTCCCGGAGGCAAGACCATCGAAGACGTCGGCCCGCACCGGCCGTACCCAGTCTTCCAGGTGGTGGCGTTTGATGTTTACCCGGGCCACCTCCAGGGCGTCCTCGGAAATGTCGGCGGCGTCCACCCGGGCGTTGTCCAGGGCAAGGGTGCAGGCGATGGCAATGCAGCCACTGCCAGTGCCCAGATCCAGCACCCGCTCCACCGCGTCCGCATCCAGCCAGGGGGCGAACCGGTGCGCGATCAGTTCCGCCACCGGCGATCGCGGCACCAGCACCCGTTGGTCCACGTAGAACGGCAGTCCGGCGAACCACGCCTCGTGGGTCAGGTACGGCAGCGGCACGCGCTCGCCGACGCGGCGCTCCATGCGCGCGACAATGGCCTCGCCCTCGGTGGCTGTTACCCGGGCATCCCAGAAGGGCTCCGGCATGTCCGGTTCCAGATGCAGGGTATGCAGTACCAGGGCGGCGGCCTCGTCCAGAGCATTGTCGGTGCCGTGGCCGAAGACCAGGCCTGCTTCACGGAAACGGCTCGCGCCCCAGCGCACGTAGTCACGCAGGGTCACCAGGGACTCCACGGGGCGGTGTGTCTCGAACATGCCGTACTCCGGGTCATTCAATCAGCGCGACATGATAACCGACAGTGGCGAATTTTGCCGGCCCCGGGGAACCCGCGGGGTGCGTCGCAGTCAGACTGTTGCCATTGTTCAGCGTTCCCTTGCCACTAGGCCTGTGACAGAATCGCGCACCATGACAAAGACACTGCACACCACCCTGATCACCGTTGCCGGCATCACCGCTGCCGTGGTCGCCCTGATCGGCGGCCTGTGGGCGGCGAACAATCTGTTCACCCCCACCACCCTGGCGAACTCGGACCTGGATGCCACCTACATGGAAGGCGGCCGTGACATTACCGGCTTCCAGCTGGTGGACCACAACGGCGAGCCCTTCACCCGGGAGGATCTGGAGGGCCAGTGGACTCTGCTGTTCTTCGGCTTCACCCACTGCCCCGACATCTGCCCCATGACTCTGGCCGAGCTCAGCCGCGTGCACGAGATGCTGGAGGATCAGGGCAAGGGCGGGAACCTGCAGACCGTGTTCGTCACCGTGGACCCGGAACGCGACACCCCGGACCGGCTCGAGGCGTACGTCACCAATTTCCGTGATGATTTCCGCGGCATCACCGGATCCCTGGACGAGATCGACGTGCTTGCCCGGGACCTGGGCATTGCCCACATCCGTCACGACGAGAACGGCGGCAACGACTACATGGTGGATCACGGCGCCTCGGTGCTGCTGGTCAACCCGGATGGCCGCTTCCAGGCGATGTTCGGCTCGCCCCACCGCGCCCGGGAAATCAGTCGCGATCTGGCCACCATCCTCGATTTCCATGGCTCGTCCTGAGCATTCCGGCGCCGACACCGACAGTGGCTACCAACGGTACCTCACCGGCGCGCCGGGTCTGGCGGACCGGCTCAAGGCGCTGCCGCTCTACGCACTGCCACAGCACGCCGTGTCCCGGCTCACCCACCGTATTACGCGCAGTCGGCGGGAGTGGCTGCGGCGACCGCTGACCCGCTGGTTCATCCGCCGTTTCGGCGTCGACATGAGCGAAGCGCTGGAGCCGGACCCGGACGCCTACCCGGACTTCAACAGTTTCTTCACCCGGGCGCTGAAACCCGGTGCGCGCCCCATGCCGGAGAACAGCGACGCCCTGTGCTGCCCGGCGGACGGCGCCGTGAGTGCCATCGGTCATTTGCACGACCAGCGGATCATCCAGGCCAAGGGGCACGACTACTCGCTGGTGGACCTCCTCGGCGGCGCACCGGATCAGGCCGCGCCGTTCCACGACGGCGCCTTCGCCACCATCTACCTGTCACCGGCGAACTACCATCGGGTGCATATGCCGGTGGGCGGCACCCTGCGGGAGATGGTGCACATTCCCGGGCGGCTGTTCAGTGTCGGGCGGCATACGGTCCGCACGGTACCGCGACTGTTCTCCCGCAACGAACGCGTGGCCTGTCTCTTCGACACCCCTTCCGGCCCCATGGCCATGGTGCTGGTGGGCGCCATCAACGTGGGCAGCATCGAGACCGTATGGGCCGGTGAGGTCACCCCGCCCCGGGCGCGAGCGGTGCACACCCGGCGGTATGACTCCGACGCCGTGCAGCTGGAACGCGGCGACGAGATGGGGCGCTTCAACATGGGCTCGACGGTGATCCTGCTGTTCCCGCCGGACACCGTCACATGGCAGCGGGAGCTGTACGCCGACGCACCGGTGCGGCTGCATCAGGCGCTGGGGAAACTCCGCCCCGGCGCCTGATGCCCGCACCCGGCCGGCGTTCAGCCGGCGGCATCCAGCCCGGCTCGGCACCCCGCCGCCTCGATGCCGGCAACGGCACAGGCCTGATCCTCCGGCGAGGCATCACCGCTGACGCCCACGGCACCGATGATCCGCTCGGCACCGTCCAGCACCAGCACGCCACCGGGGACGGGCACGAACTCGCCGTTGGACGCCGTGGCGACGCTGGCCAGGAAGGCATCCCGCCCCTGGTTACGCTCACCGACCACGCCACTGCCGATACCGATCCCCAGGGCGGCACCCGCCTTGCCCCGCGCCACTTCCACGCGGCGGATCCCGGAACCGTCCTCGCGGTCCAGGGAGACGATGTGCCCACCGGCGTCCACCACCACCACGGTGAGAGGCTGCAGTTCCCGGCGGCGGCCTTCGGCGAGACTCGCGGCAATGATCTCCCGGGCGGTCTGCAGCGGGAGGGTGACGGTCAGCTTGAAGACGTCTGCAGGCATGGATGGGGCTCCTCGATCAGAAAGTGAAAACCGAACGGCTCATGGCAACAGATCGGGAGAAGAAACTCCAGCCAGTCGACAGCGCGTAGTGCCTCTTGCCAAGGGCGACGGCCATTGCCTGCGAGCCGCGCCTCGCCCTGGTGCCGCACAGGCGCTTAAAATGCGACGCACTTGGGTGACAGGACACTAGGGGTTCGGGGACACTGTGGCGACTTCGCCGCACGCGAGACGAACTTCGAACATGGACGGGAGCGACCACCGATGAGCTTTCTGCAGAACGACCACCTGGGCAAGCTGCTGCTGCGCCTGACCCTCGGACTCCTGATGCTGCCCCACGGCATCGCGAAACTGCTGGGTGGCGTCGACCACATCCAGGGCATGCTGGCCAGCGCCGGGCTGCCCCAGTGGCTGGCCTTCGGCGTGTTCATCGGCGAGATCCTGGCGCCGCTGATGGTCATTGCCGGCTGGTACTGCGGCATCGGCGCGCTGCTGATCGTCATCAACATGCTGTTTGCCATCTTCCTGGCGCACTCCCACGAAATCTTCGCACTCTCGGGAACGGGGGGCTGGGCCATTGAGCTGCAGGCCTTTTTCCTGTTCACCGCCGTGGTCCTGATCCTCACCGGGCCGGGCCGCATCGGTCTGAACCGCCACTGACGCCAAGAGGCTCACCCGACACGCGGGCGGCGAGGGTCACTCGCCGCGGCCGCCGGACCCATCGCTACCCTGGTGCCGTAGTTGCGCCTGGGCGCGGGCGGCGTGAGTGCGAATCCAGATGCTCAGCGGGAAGCGGGCGACCAGCAGGACGATGGCGGCCCAGAACCCCCAGCCGAAGCCGGCGATACCCACGGCGGGCGCCTCCCAGTTGATCACCACCCCGACCACCACGGGGATCAGCGCAATGACGATGAGCATGTCCACCACCAACAGACGCGCCCACGTCACCCGATCAGCAGCGATCAGGAGCAGCGCGGCAATACCCAGCAGCGCCAGCACGATCAGCGTGGTCATGGCCCAGACCCCGCCGATGTCCATCAGCGTCCAGGTGCCCCCGTCACCGAGCTCGACCAGGGGAGCATACAGAAGGCCCACGGCCACCAGGGCAAACAGGGCATGGAGCAGTGGCAATTCCCGTCCCGGGGTCGCCGCCTGCGGTGCGGTGTCGTGATCGGTCATGATTGAGGGTTCCCCTTGCCGGTGCCAATCCGCAGCAGATTCTGCCACAGCCTGACGCCATCGTGGGTGGCCGGGGGCAGCATCTCCACTGTCCCGATGTCTGTCGCCACGTTAGGCTGAGGCAAGCATCAGCAGGCGGTGGAGCCCACCATGGATCACGATACGTACCGCGACGCCCTGCGCCGGGAACTGGCCGGGACCGAAGTGCCTTTCAGCGCCACGGAGCTGGATCGGCGTGAGGACAAGGTCCGCCACGCCATGGCACAGCACGGGCTCGAGGCGTTGCTGGTCACCGCGCCCGCCGACATCTTCTATCTGACCGGTTACAGCACCTTTGAGGTGTCGGTGCATGCCTGCCTTGTCCTCGGCCCCGGCTACACGGCCCTCCAGGTGCCTTCCATCGAAACCGGACCCGCAGTGGTCTGCACCCGCGTCAGTCAGCTCATGGGCTACCGCTGGGAGGACACCGGCGGGCCACTGGCACCGCTCA
>SKYZ01000019.1 GCA_007127625.1 Aquisalimonas sp.
CGGGGCGCGCCGCCGAGGCTCTTAACTATCCTTCGGCCGGAAGCCGTACACCGGGCAGTTGATGGCATGGACCACGTCCCGGGCCACGCTGCCGACGGTGAGCTTGCGGATGCCGGTGTGGCCGTGCGTGGTCATGGCCACCATGGCGCCGGGGTAGCCCGCCACGTACTCGGCGATGGTCTTGCCCGGATCCTTGCCGTGGAGTACGTCCCAGTTGACCTCGAAGCCGTGGTTCCTGCGGATCTCGGCGGCCTTTGACTGCAGGTAGCCCGACTCCGCGGCGTCCTGGGCGAGGGCGGTGTGGTGGACGTCCGGCGATTGCACCTGAATCAGCATCAGGCTGGCGCCGGTGGTCTTTGCAAGGGCGGCCGCCGGCTCGATCACGGCCTCGGAGAGGGCGGAGCCATCCAGGCACACCAGCAATGTCTGCAGGGGGCCCTGCCAGTCCGCGCTGAACTGCGGACCGGTCAGCACCACGGGTGTATCGGAGCGGTTGAGAATGTCACTGGCAACACTGCCCAGCAGAATGTCGCCAATGGCGGTGCGGGCATGGGTGGCCATGCACACCATGGCATCCGGCGATTCCCGAATGACGCGCATCAGCGTGCCTTCCTCCTCGCCGATGGGAACGGTGTTCAGATCGGCCTTGAGCACCGAGATGGTGGGGTTCTCGATGCCGCGGCGCTCGGCTTCTCCCTGGAGTGCCTTGCGGCGTTCCTCACTCTGCGATTCCGTGGGGATGATGGAGACGATATGCACGCTGCGGCCGGTCTGACGTGACAGGACGTTGGCCGGCGTCAGGGCGGCGAGGGAGCGCCGGCTCCACTCGACGGGGACGATGAGTTCCTGGCTGCTCATGGCGACACTCCTCTTTATTCTTCAAGTATCGGTCAGGTCCTTGGCGGAATACTTACTTTGCCGTAGACCGATCTGCTTACTCTTGATCCGGATCAACAGAAGATCCTCGTTTTTTCCTTGTAATGGAAGGTGATCGACCAAATCCTTCCAATCAGGGTCGCTTTGAAGCAGGAGCAGAAAATGTCCCGCGCCACAGTGCCGCAGCAAGACATCAACCCACCGGATCCGCCGTCGCCGCTGGATCGCATGGTGCGAGTGGCCATTGGCAGGGCCACCATGGGGCTCTCGCCAGCTGCCCTGCAGCTTGCGTACCTGGATTGGGCGGTGCACTTGGCCAGTTCGCCGGGCAAGCAGGTGCAGTTGCTGGACAAGGTCCTGCGCAAGGCTGGGCGGTTCGCCCAGTATTCCCTGCATTGCCAGGACGCCGATGCCGCTCCCTGCATTCAGCCGCTCCCCAATGACCGGCGGTTCGAGGGGGACGAGTGGCAGCAGTGGCCGTTCAACCTTGTGTACCAGTCATTCCTGCTGACACAGCAGTGGTGGCACAACGCCACCACCGGCGTACGCGGCGTGACACCCCATCACGAGGAGGTGGTGAACTTCCTCGGGCGCCAGGTCCTGGACATGATGTCGCCGAACAACTATCTGCTGACCAATCCCGAGTTGCTGCGCCAGACCATGGACGAGGGGGGAGCCAACCTGACCCGTGGTGCCCGTTACTTCTGGGAAGACGTCCAGCGCAGTATCAGCGGCGCTTCGCCCCCGGGAGCCGAGCACTACGTTCCCGGTGAGAATGTCGCGGTGACGCCGGGCAAGGTGGTCTATCGCAACCGGCTCATGGAACTGATCCAGTACGAGCCCGCCACGGCGCGGGTGCACCCGGAGCCGGTGCTGATCGTCCCGGCGTGGATCATGAAGTACTACATTCTGGACCTGAGCCCGGAGAACTCCCTGGTGCGTTACCTGGTGGAGCAGGGCTACACGGTGTTCGCCATCTCCTGGAAGAACCCGGATCAGGGCGACCGTGACCTGTCCCTGGACGACTACCGCCGTTCCGGCGTCATGGCCGCGCTGGAGGCGATCAATGCCATCGTCCCGGAGAAGCCGGTGCACGGTGTTGGCTATTGCCTCGGCGGGACGCTGCTGATGATCGCGGCCGCCGCCATGGCGCGGAAAAAGGATGAGCGTCTCGCCAGCCTGACCCTGTTCGCCGCCCAGGCGGATTTCTCCGAACCCGGCGAGTTGGGCCTGTTCATCGACGACAGTCAGGTCACGTTCCTTGACGACATCATGTGGGAGACCGGTTACCTGGATGGTCGGCGCATGGCCGGCGCTTTCCAGCTCCTGCGTTCCCAGGATCTGGTCTGGTCCACCTCGGTGCGGCAGTACCTCCAGGGCGAGCGCTACCCGATGAACGACCTCATGGCCTGGAATGCCGACGCCACCCGGCTGCCCTACCGCATGCACAGCGAGTACCTCCAGCGCCTGTACCTGGACAACGAGTTTGCCGATGGCGTGTTCGAGGTGGACGACGACGCGGTGCACCTCTCCGACGTCAAGGTGCCGTTCTTCGTGGTGGGTACCGAAAAGGACCACGTGGCACCGTGGCCATCGGTCTACAAGATCAATCGCATGGCCCGCAGTCCGGTGACTTTCCTGCTCACCAACGGGGGGCATAACGCCGGCATTGTCAGCCCGCCGGACCATCCGCGGCGACGCTATCGGGTGTATACCCACCAGCCCGATGAACTCATGCTTCACGCCGACGACTTCATGGAACAGACGCCGGTACAGGAGGGCTCCTGGTGGCCCGAGTGGTTGTCCTGGCTGCAGGCACGCTCCGGCAACAAGGTGAAGCCGCCGGAGGTGGGAGTTCCGGCAGCGGGCTATGCGCCGTTGTACGATGCCCCCGGCAAGTACGTGCACAAGAAGTGACGCTGGTCTCGACTCCCGGGCCTGCGTGCCGGGAGTCGGGACCACCAGTGGTTCAGTGTTGCCCTTGTGGCCGGGTCGGACGGCACCTCGCTCGGGGCAGCCCCAGGATCTGGTCCAGCGGCAGGGTCTCGGGGACCTCCAGGGAGCCGTCGCCGTTCAGCAGGGTGCCGGCTCGGTGACTGAAGAGCCACTGTCGCGCCCATTCCGGGGCCGTGCGGCGGGCTTCCATATCCCTGAGTACCTGTAGCAGGTCCTCGGCCGTATCCGGATCCAGCCATTCGGGCGCCACTGCGGTTGCTTGCCCGCGCAGGTGGTCGAGTTCCGGGCCGACGCATCCGCTCCAGCGTACAGGGTCGATGCGCACGCCCAGGCCTGTCAGTAGCCGGCGCAAGGCCGGCGTCAGGCGACTGCGCAGCACCAGGGTTTCCAGCGGTGCTGTCGACGGTGGTGGAGCGTAGCCAGTATTCAGGATTGCAGTGTTCATGGGCTTCTCCCGTGATCGTCCGTGGGTGAGAAGCCGTCGCGGGGTTGGCGGGTGGTGGCTGCACCAGTGCCGCGGAACCTTGGCGCGAGGCTCCCGTATTGTCTTCGGCGGTATTCGGGCTCGGCGAGCACGCTCGCCACACCGTTGCGCGACAGCCCCGGATTCTCACCGGTGTTCCCCGCCTGGCTCATGATGTTGAGACCGGATGAAGACGAAACGCAACATATAGGGATTGCTGGCCTGGTGCAACCCCGTCGGGGTGCGCGCTGGCGTGCGTTGCGGCCGGTTGTCCCGGGGCGGGGTTGTGCCGTGCCGCAATCGCATCCACAAAGGGTTACAGGACCCTGGTTTGGTGAGGAATCCGGAGGGATTGATGGCGATCTGGAAATGCTGGCTGGACGAAGCCTCTCTGCAGCGCTTCCGGCAGGAACTGCAACTGCACCACCTGCACCATGAAATCGAGGTGCCGGGGGAGCACGACCTGCCCCGCTCCCATGTGCGTCAACTCGCCATGGACAGCCTCATGGTGCTCGCGCGACAGGAGAATCCGGAGCTGGAGCGGGCGCACCTGCATCAGCTCATGGGGGAGCTGAACATGGTCTGCGAGCCGGTGATGTCCGGTGGCGATGGCGCCTCCACCGAGGCCTGATCTTTGGCGCGGCCTGTGCCTTGGCGGGGGAGTTGTTACACTCTGTCCCCTTTGGTGACGAGGCGGGTTCAATGACGCGCACTGTGCAGGATTGGAGCTGGCTCGATTTCGACACCGTGCAGGTGCGCGCGCTGCTCGCCCACGCGAGCCAGTGCGGCGAGCATGAACCGACGGCGGATCAGATGCTGGAGGCGCGCTGTCGTCGCCCCGACGCGCCGAAGCCGCCCCGGGGCCAACTGCCGGCGCGCGAGCACCTGGCGCTGGACGCGGTACCCGCCGGCCTCCATGTGCGTATCGGCGAGGGCCTGTGCCTGGTCAGTAACGGGATTGGTGGCGAGCCACCGGCACCCGTGTTCGCGCCGGGGTGCGACCCCGGCCGGGATGCCGGATGGCGGGCCGCCGTCGAAGCGGTGGCCGGGGTGGAGCAGCAGGTGCTGTTCCTGCCTGCCGACGCCGTGAACGAGGTGCTGGCCGAGGCGGGCGACCGTGTCTGGCTCGGGCTGCGTCGCGATGAGGAGCGCTTCGGCGTGGAAGAGTACGGTCTGTCCGCCGTCGCCGACGCGATCAACGATGGGTGACGGCTACCAGGTGCCCGCCGCCCCCGTGGAGCGGGAGCTGGTGGTGCGCCGGAGTCGGTTTATCGCCCGGGCGCAGGCCGCCGCCGAGCGCGGTCAGGCGCTGGAGGTGGTCGCCGGGGCCCGGGCAGACCATCCCGACGCGCGGCATCATTGCTGGGCCTGTCTCGTCGGTAATCCGCGTTCGGCCAGCAGTGCCGCCATGGATGATGACGGCGAGCCTGGCGGCACCGCCGGGCGTCCCATCCTGAGCGTCATCCAGCACAAGGGCATCGGGGATGTCGTGGTGGTGGTCATCCGTTACTTCGGTGGCATCAAGCTGGGCGCTGGCGGGCTTACCCGTGCCTATGCCAGGGCCACGGAACAGGCACTGGCGGCGCTGCCTCTGGTGACCCGGGAGCCGCGCCGTCGGTTGACCTTCAGGCTGGACTTCGCGCAGGAACAGGCCCTGCGCCACTGGAGTGAGGGTCATGACGCCCGGATCGACGATGTTGGCTACGCCGACGGCGTATCAATGACGTTGACGCTGCCGGAGCGAGTGGTCGACGATCTAAATTCATTCTGTGCCGCCAGCGGCATTACCGTGGACCATGAGGAATGAACGAGTCCGAACGCAAGCACCTGGAACATGAACTCAATACCACTCTGGGCCGGGCCTGTGAAGCGGCCCGCGGGGAAATTCCCGGGTTCCAGTGGGTGACCCACGTCATGGAGTATGGCGAAGTCACCACGAACATCCATGTGGTCTGGGTGTTCGACAGTAATCGCCACCTGGCCGAGGCGTTGAGAGCGGGGCACGAAGCGTACCTGAACCACCTGACCGAAGCGGCGCTGGAGGCCGCCGGCGTCTCTGTGAGTGACATTCGCCAGCACGTGGATTTCGACAGTGAAGAGGAGTGTGCGCGCGCACACGGCGGCGACTGGAAACTGCGCCTGACCTCCGAGCCGGAGTACGTCCACTGACGCGGGAATCGAGCCCGGGGGTTGCAATTGGCAGCCGTCGTCGCCACCCATAATCCAGCGTTGCCTTCACTTGCCGAGAACGCGCCGAGGTGTGCCGTGCCCGTATTGCTTCTACTGTTGATTGTCGTTCCGCTGGTCGAGCTGTTCATCCTGATCGAAGTGGGTCAGGTCATCGGCGCACTGGCCACCATTGGCTTGTGTGTGTTGACCGCCGTCATCGGGGGTGCCCTGCTACGGCACCAGGGCCTTCAGACGCTGCAGCGTGCACGCGCCAACCTTGACCGGGGCGCCGTTCCCGCAGTGGAGATGTTCGAGGGGCTGGCGCTCGGGGTTGGCGGCATCATGTTGCTGACCCCGGGGTTCGCAACAGACGTGATCGGGTTTGCCTGTCTGATTCCGGGGACGCGCCGAATGATGATCCACGCGTTGATGCGCCGTGTCCACGTCCAGTACGGGCCGGTGCAGGGGCAAGCGTCTGAGCGACCTGCACAGGGTCGGGAGGCGATCGAGGGCGAGTACCGGCGCAGTGATCCGCCGGAGCAGCGTTGATACCCTGCGAGGAACATGAATCAGTCACGATTGTCATACCACCGTAGTGGTCCGTTTCTCAAGCGGCCGTTCAGGGCCGTAGACAATCCAGGAGTACTTATGAGGACAGGATTGAAGACAGCCTGCGCGACGCTTGCTTTCGCGTTTCCGGTGGCGCTGGTCGCCCTGGACGGGCCAGGTGCCGGTGGCGCCACGCCGGGTACCGGTTCGGCCGCGGATCGCGCCCCCGGTGCGGGCCAGGGGCAGCCAGGCATGGGCGGCCCGCAACAGCCCGGTGCCGGACAGCCGGGTGGCGGGGAAATCGATCAGGGGCCACCGGTTCGGGAGCGTATCCGCCAGGAACAGCAGGCGGGCGAAGACCCCCACCAGTCCCGCTCTGGCCTCGGCGCCCAGCGTGGTGGTGCCAGCGCCGGTGTCGGTCAGCCCGGTGCGGCCCAGGGGCAGCAACCGGCCGCGCCAGGACAGGATGGAGCCCCCGGGCAGCAAGGGCAGGCCCCCGGCCAGCAGGGTCAGACGCCGGGCCAGCAGGGTGCTACGCCAGGCCAGCAGCGCGAAGTCCCCGGCGAGGCCCCGGGGCAGCAGGGGCAGCAGGGGCAGCAGGGGCAGACCCCGGGTCAGCAGGGTGCGACTCCCGGTCAGTCGGGGGCGGCCCCAGGTCAGCAAGGTCAGCAACCCGGCGCTCAGCAGCAGGCGCCCGGAGCCGGTGAGCAGCCCGGGCAGATCGGGGAGCGGCAGCAAAGCCCCGGTGCCGGCGGTACTGCCCCGGGTGGCAGCCCCGGCATGCAGTAGTGGCGTTGCAGGGAGTGCCACGGCATTCCCGCGCACCCTCAAAGGCCGGTGCTGGATCGGCCTTTTTTTGTGTCCACGCAGCTGACTCTCCCTGGGTCGGTAGGCACGTGCGTCCTGCGGTTGCGGGCCCCATGGTTGGCCCGATTGCCGCATTTCCCCCGACAGGCAGATGGCCTCGGAGAACCTTTACCCTCGCGAGATTCTGGGATGTTGCGCTGCCGCAATTCCTTTGCTATATTGCAACGCAACAAAGGCAAGGGGCCTTTGCAGAATCGACGAATCCAGAGGAGGTTGATCATGAGCAACGAAACCGTGACCCAGATGCAGAAGCAGTTCGACAGCACCATCGGCGCCCCGGCGCGCACCTACGCCAGCATGGTGCTCGACCATGTGGAGCAGCTCGCGAACCTGCAGTTCGAGGCCGCCAAGGCCTATGCCGAGACCGGCGTGCAGCAGGCCCGCGCTGCGCTGGACGTGAAGGACCCGTCCGACGTCCGCGCCTACGTGGAGAACCAGCAGAAGGTTGCCAAGGAACTGGGTGAGCGAATCAAGGGCGACGCCGAGAAGGTGGTTTCCCTGAACCAGGCCTTCGCGCAGAACGCGCAGAAGGTCGCTCAGGA
>SKYZ01000185.1 GCA_007127625.1 Aquisalimonas sp.
AGAAGCTGATGTCCTCGTCCAGGTACTCGTACTCCCACATCCACTGGTAGCCGGTCACCTTGACGGTCATGTCGTAGCCGCTGGTGTCTTCCATCTTGATCATGGTCTGCGTGGCGGGCACGGCAATGCCCAGCAGGATCAGGAAGGGAATCACCGTCCACACCACCTCGACGGTGGTGTTGTGGTGGAAATTCGCGGGCTTGGCGCCCACGGAGCGGCGAAACTTCCAGATGGAGTAGAAAATGCCGATGAACACGAACGCACCAATGGCGCAGACGATGTAGAACACCAGCATGTGCAGGTCGTACGCCTGCTGACTCAGGGACGTCACCCCCTCGGGCAGGTTCAGACCCCACGGCTTGCGCCAACCCGACTCGCCAGGGGCGGCGAGTGCGAACGGCATGAGCCCCATCAGGCCCACGGCGGCGAGGGCTCTCACCAGCATCTTCGAAGTCATTCCACGTGCTCTCCCAAATGGAATCGGGGCTTTGTTGTCATTCGCTCCCGGGGCCGGACCGGTAGGCGACCTTGCCGCCCGCCGTTGCCATGGGACCAATGCACTCGATCAGTTCACTGGCCAGGCTCTCGCGCTCCTCGTCGGTGAGGAAAGCGCCACACTCGACCTGGTCGCCCCCCGAGCGAATCAGCAGACGGGCCGGGTGCAGACGCAACGGCGAACGCTGCAACTCGACCGTGGACCAGGCCCGGCTGAAATCCCAGGTCTGTTCCGGCGTGCGACGACCCTTCTCGATACGTATCCGCTCCGGGCCGACCCGGATCACCTCGCGGTAATCACCGCGACGTGCAGAAACGTACAGCGCCGCACCCAGGGCCACTACCTCCAGCCCGGCAAAGGGCAGGATGGGCCAGAAACCCGCAAACGCAAACGCCGTGGCCACGCCAAGACAAACCACGGACAGCATCAGGAAGATGACCAGGGTTTGTCGCCAGTAGACACCGGCATTAGGGCGCAGATCAAACAGCCGCTCATCCTCGGCTGTATCGCGTCGCGTCATCGCCATGGTGGCTCAACCCCCAGGGCCTGTCAGGCGACCCCGGCGTGCCAGAGTCGGATCACCATGACAGCGGATCGTGGACTCATTCTAGAGGACTTGCCCGCCGGAGAAAAGCGCGCCACGGCGCCGTGTGGCGGCTGCATGCCCTCCGCAGCCGGGGGGCGGGTCACAAGCCACTGATTCCATGCGCCCATTCACAACCAGTATCCCGTCCCGGCGGAGCGCATCAATCGCACGTCCTTCCGGGACGGGACACTAGCGGACCGATATCCAGCAGCGCTCCCATCTCCGCCGGGGAGGCACCGGGCCGTGGCGGGAGGGTTCCCAGGAGTGGCGCCGGGAGACGCGCCTGCAGACTGGCGATCTGTTCCTGCTGCAGGGGCTCGTCCGGGTCGAGCACGTTGGCGACCCACCCCGCCAGCACCAGCCCGTCCCGCCGCACGGCTTCCGCGGTGAGCAATGCATGGTTGATGCAGCCCAGCCGAATGGCCACCACCAGCACCACGGGATATCCCAGATCCACCGCCAGGTCCGCGAACCCGGTGGTTGCCCCCAGGGGCACGCGCCAGCCGCCGGCGCCTTCCACCAGCAACAGGTCGGCATCCGCTTCGAGCCGGCGGGCCGCCTGCGCCAGTGCCGGTACATCGACCTCCACGCCGGCCTGGGCAGCCGCCAGGTGGGGCGCGACGGCCGGCTCCAGGGCGACGGGATTGACCTGCTCGTAGGGCACCTTCACCGCCGCTACCGCCTGTAGTGCTTCGGCATCCTCGTTCCGCAGCCCTGCCGACGAGCGATGGCATCCCGAGGCGACCGGCTTCATGGCCACCGTGCGCAGCCCGTTGTCGGACAGCGCCGCCAGCAGGGCGCAGCCCACCACCGTCTTGCCGACTCCGGTATCCGTGCCGGTGACGAACAGCCCGCTCATGACGACCGGTCCTGGTTCCGGCGACTGCGGAAAGCGTCCAGGGAGAAGGTCACGGCGCCGCTGTCCGCCTGCCGCTGCGGCACCATGCTGGTGGCCCAGGCGTGCCCGTAGACCACCTCGCAGGTGGCGGGCAGCCGGCCGTCGGCGTCCCGGTAACGCTCGTAGGCGGCCGTCATGCATTGCCAGCGTCCGCGCCCGGTCAACCCCCTGGGACGACCACCCTGGACGGTCTGCGATCCCAGCGCCCTGAGATCCCGCACGACGTCGGCGGGCGTGGCGTAGGTGAGATTGAAATACTCCATGTCCATGACCGGGTCGGCAAACCAGGCCGACACCAGCGCATCGCCGATATCGTGCATGTCCACGAAGCGGTTCACGTGACGGTACCCGTCGGCATCGGACCAGCTCTCCCGCAGCTCCCGCAGCGTGTCCGGGCCAAAGGTGCTGAACATCAGCAGACCACCGGGGCGCAACACGCGCTGGCACTCCTTGAACAGCGCGCCCAGGTCGTCACACCAGTGGAAAGCGGCATTGGAGTAAAGAAGATCCACGCTGTGATCCGCCAGGGGGAGGGTCTGCGCATCAGCACAGATCACAGGCAGGGGCCGCAGCCAGGTACCGCGCCCCCGGGCGCGACGCAGCATGCCCGGCGCCAGATCCAGGGCGAACACCCGCGCCTTGCGGAAGCGCTGTCGCAGCGCCGCCGTCTGCTCGCCGGTCCCGGCGCCGAGGTCCACCACCCGCTCCGGCGCCAGACGGATGAAATCCAGCCGCTCGAGCATGCGCCGCCCGATCTCGCGCTGCAGTACCGCCGCCTGGTCATAGGATGCCGCGGCGCCATCGAAGGCCCGCTGCAGCGCCTGTCGGTCGAACTGGCTGTCATCTCCGCTCATGAAAAGGCCGTTCCGGGATGCTTGCAGAAAGGCCGCCCATGATACGCCAACAACAGCGCCCGTTAAGGAAACGCTGCCGGATTCCTTCAGGCCTCGGCGGCGTCGCCGGCAGCGGCCTCCGTGGCGCACTTGGCACCCTCGAACTGCAGGCCCAGGCGGGCGAACAGCCGCTGGTCGTGCTCGACGTCCGGGTTGCCGGTGGTGAGCAGCTGCTCACCGTAGAAGATGCTGTTGGCCCCGGCCAGGAAGCACAGCGCCTGGGTTTCGTCGCTCATGTCCGTGCGCCCTGCCGACAGGCGAACGTGGGAGTGCGGCATCAGAATCCGGGCAACGGCGATGCAGCGCACGAACTCCAGCGGGTCCAGATCATCCTCGCTCTCGAAGGGCGTGCCCGGCACCCGGATGAGCTGATTGATGGGCACGCTCTCGGGGTGCGCGGGCAGATTGGCCAGGGTCTGCAGCATGGAGGCGCGGTCGGTCACCGACTCGCCCATGCCGAGGATGCCGCCGCAGCAGACGTTGATGCCCGCCTCGCGCACGGACTCCAGGGTATCCAGCCGATCCTGGTAGGTGCGGGTGGTAATGACCTCGCCGTAGTACTCCGGGGAGGTGTCCACGTTGTGGTTGTAGTAGTCCAGCCCTGCCTGCCGGAGGCGCTGGCTCTGCTCGCCGTCGAGCATGCCCAGGGTGGCGCAGGTCTCCAGACCCAGTGCCTTGACCTCGCTGATCATCTCGGCGACACGCTCCAGATCCTTGCCCTTGGGGCTGCGCCAGGCGGCGCCCATGCAGAAGCGGGTGGCACCGGCTTCCCGGGCCGTGCGCGCCGCCGCGAGCACCTCGTCCTTGTCCATCAGCGCCTCACGCTCCAGGCCGGTGTCATAGCGCACGCTCTGGGGGCAGTACTTGCAGTCCTCCGGACAGGCTCCGGTCTTGATGGACAACAGTGTGCTCACCTGCACCGCATTGGGATCGTGGAACCGCCGGTGTACGGTCTGAGCCTGGAACAGCAGGTCGTTGAAGGGCAGATCGAACAGGGCCTGAACCTCCTCCAGGCGCCAGTCGTGGCGAATCGGGCTGTCTGCGTCCGGCATGCGGGGCACTCCATGGACATTGTGGCTGGAAGCAATCTCTGCGATGTTAGCCGGCAACAGGGATGTGTCAACCAAAAATGGAAAACCGGGTTTACATTCGGCTCCGCCACGCACTCCAGGCGCTGCTGCCGGCATCCTGCCTGTGCTGCGAGGCCCCGGGGTGCGGCAACGTCGACATCTGCGCCGGCTGCTTCCGCGACCTGCCGCGCAACGAGCAGGCCTGCACCACCTGCGCCCTGCCCGTCCCCGTCGGGCAGCGGCTATGCGGGCACTGCCAGGGGGAGCCACCGCCGTTCACGCGTCTGGTGGCGCCTTGGCGCTACGCGGAGCCGATGGACGGACTCATCCAGGCCCTGAAATTCCGGGGACAACTGCCGGCGGGCCGGCTTCTGGGGACGCTGCTGGCCAGGGAGCTGGCGCACAGACGCGCCACGGCCGATGTCATCGTACCGCTGCCCCTGCACCGCCGGCGCCTGCGTGAGCGCGGCTTCAACCAGGCCTCGGAGATCGCCCGCTGCCTCCCGCAGCGACTGGGCATCCCGGTACGGCATGACATACTGCGGCGCCCGGGGGGCACGGTCCGTCAGTCCCGGCTCGCGCGCAGGGCGCGCGTCACCAACATCCGGGGTGCGTTCGCGGCCAGGGACACCGCCCGGGGGCTGTGCATCGCCCTGGTGGACGACGTGGTCACCACGGGCAGTACCATCGAGGAGGCGGCCCGCACTCTGCTGCGGCAGGGCGCGGCAACGGTGGAGGTCTGGGCGGTTGCCCGGGCAACGCTCACCACCGCCGACTGACGCCTGCGACCAGCACAAGAGGATACGCCGTGAACAACCCCCTTCTGCTCACCCTGCTGGCCACTGCGGTTCTGGGCGGCGTCGCCGCCGTTGTGCTACTGCGGCTGCGCATCGTGTTCGTGATCGAACTCGTGGACGGGCGCACCCGGATTCGCTCCGGTCACCCACCGGATGACTTCCCCACTGCCTGCGAGGATGTTGCCCGCCGCCACCGTGTCACTCGGGGCCGCATCACCGGGATGCGCGACGGCAGCAGCGTGCGGCTGACGTTCTCCCGGGACATCCCCGAAAGCAGCCACCAGGCGTTCCGCAATGTCTGGACACCGCCGCCTCCGCGGGGCGGACCTCCCGGCGGGGGCATGCGCGCCAGGGGCTGATCATGGCTTCCGATGGAACCTTTCCCGCCGTCCCTGCGTGTCAGTGGGTATGAGTCAACTGGCCTACCTCTGGAAACGCCTGTCGGCACGCTCCGCTTTCGAAGCGGCGTTGGCCCCGCACATGGACCGGCTCTGGCGGTTGGCCCTGCGCTTCCAGGGCAACAGCAGCGATGCAGAGGATCTGCTTCAGGAACTCGTCAGCCGGGCCTGGGACAAGCGTGCCACCGTCCTCGAGCTGGACGCCCCCGGCCCCTGGCTGGTGCGGGTGCTATACCGCCTGCACGTGGATCGCTGGCGGCGTCGCGGCGCGTTTGACCAGGCGGAATCCCTGGATGACGCGCTGCAGATCGAGGCCACCAGTCAAACCGAGGCCGCCCTGGAGCGCGTCAGCGTCGACGAGATCCTTGCCGAGGTGGAGCGGCTGCCGGAGCACCAGCGCGGCGTGCTGCTGCTTCACGACGGCGAGGGTTACCGCCTGGAGGAGATCGCCACCATGGTCGGCGCACCGGTGGGCACGCTGAAGTCGCGCCTGCACCGGGCACGGGCGGCGGTGCGAAGACGTTTCGAGGAGGATGGAACCAAAACACCCCTCGCTGCGTGTCTGGGGAGTAAGGAGGAATGATCATGGACTGCCGGACACTGCAATCGGATCTGGACGCCATCCTGGATGGCAGCCGCGGCCAGGCGCTCCTCGCTGAAGCGCGGGAGCATCTGGGCCAGTGCCCCGCCTGCCGTGCACACGTTGCCGATGTGCGCGCCCTGCAGCGGGCCCTGGCCGCCGGCGAGAGCCCGGGCATGCCGGCGGCGACCCGCCAGCGCCTACTGCGCAGCCGGCATGTGACAGCGGCCACCGGCGCTGCCGGGGTTGCCGCCGGGGTGGTGCTGGCGGTGGTCGTGGCCCTGCTGTGGCCGGGCACCGATCATCCCGGCGAGGAAGTGGCCCGGGTGGATGACAGTGACTGGCGCACCACCACCGTGCAGATGGAATTCCGCAGTGAGCGGGCCCTGTCGGGGGTGCGCTTCAGTCTGGAACTGCCGGACGGCACGGAACTGGAAGGCCATCCGGGGCAACGGAGCCTCACCTGGGAAGACGACCTGGATCAGGGGACCAACCGGCTGCGTATCCCCCTGATTCTCACCAACGACCCGGGCGGCGAACTGGTCGCCCGGCTGGAGCACGACGGACGCAGCCGCGAACTGCGGCTGTCCGCCGACGATCTGCAACGTTAACGACCGAAGGAGGTCTACGATGACGATGAAACGCGCAGTGATGCTGGGGCTGATCCTTGTGCCCTTCATGTTCACGCCGCTGCACGCCGAGGAGGACCTGGACGTGACCATGGACGTGGCGGAGGACGAAACCGACGAGGAACAGGTCAGCCGCGAGCTCAGCCTGCCGGAGAGTGCCTCCGAGCAGGGCCGCGAGAGTTCCGAACAGGGTCTGGACACCGCAAACGAGGCCCGCGAGCGGGGCCGCGAGTTCGGCCAGGACCGTGCCGAAGAAGCCCGGGAACGCGGCGAGCAAGCCCGCGAGCGGGGCGAGGAGCGCGCCAGCGAGGCCCAGGAGCGCGGTGAAGAGGCACGGGAACGCGGCGGCTCCGCCCGTGAACGTGCCGACGGGGCGCGTGAAAATCGCGGTCAGTAACCACAAGCTCGTCGACCGGGCGTAAGGACACGCCCGTTCCGTTGCAACTTCAAGGTGGCACAGCCGGGCTGTGCCACCTTTTCGCGTTATATCCGGGAGCCCCCGCATCCATGACACGCAGACTGCTCTTCTTCGCCGTGCTGCTCGTTACCCAGTCCCTGGCCGCCGCCGATGACGCCTACCACCAGGGCTTGGATGCCTTCCGCGATGGCGATCACGCGGCGGCCCTCGAAGCTTTCCAACGGGCCCGTGACGCCGGCAAGGACACCCCGCAACTCCACTACAACCTTGGCGTGACCCACTATCGCCTGGGGCAGCTCGACCAGGCGGACGCCGCCTTTGCCCGCGCCGCCGAAGAACCCGACCTGCAGGCACTCGCGCTCTACAATCGTGGTCGCGTCGCCACCCGCGACAACCGCCCGAACGATGCAACGGAGCACTACCGCGCCGCCCGGGACGCGGCGCGCACCGACCAGGTACGCGACCTGGCGCAGGCGGCCCTGGACGCCCAGGCGGAGGCCCAAGAAGAAACCCGGGTGCCGCAACGGCCCGGCGCCACGGTGCTGGCGGAGCTCGGACTCGGTTACGACAGCAATACGGCGCTCCAGGG
>SKYZ01000328.1 GCA_007127625.1 Aquisalimonas sp.
GATGTCCCGGAGCACCGGGTCAATCCCCAGGGAGATCAAGACAATGACCATGAACCGACGGCGTTTTCTGGTCGCCTCAACCACGGTGGTCGGTGGTGCAGGCGTGTTGGCTGCAACGGTGCCATTCATCAGCTACTGGACGCCCAGTGCCCGTGCCAGGGCCATTGCGGCCCCGGTGGAGATCAACCTCGAGGGGCTGGAACCCGGGCAGCAGATCAGCGTCGACTGGCGTGGCCAGCCGGTCTGGGTGCTACGGCGAACCCCGGAGATGCTCCAGCGCCTGGACGCCCTGACCGATTCGGATGAGTTACGAGATCCGTACGGCGAGGTCGCAACGCAGCAACCTTCCTACGTCAGCGGCGCTCAGCGCTCCGTGAAGGACGAGTACCTGGTCGTGATCGCGATCTGCACGCACCTTGGCTGCGTCCCCTCGTTTCGTCCCGAGTCGGGCTCGGTCACTGCGGACTGGCCTGGCGGCTACTTCTGTCCATGCCACGCGTCCAGGTTCGACTTCGCCGGGCGCGTGTTTCGCGGCGTGCCGGCGAGCACGAATCTCGTGATTCCGCCACACCGCTATCTGTCCGAGTCCCGGATCGAGATCGGTGTTGATCCCGAGTAAGCTGACGGGCTCGGGGGGGGCCGCGCTCACCGGAACTTGCGATGCGACGGCCACTCGGAAAACCGGTCCCGGCACCTGCTCTTTGACGGTGTTGGCGAGGGTCATGGCGCCACCGGCGGCAAGGGTCCAGATGCCGTCGTTGCCGATCGCCAAGAGACGCTCTTTGCCGTCCCTGGACAGATAACGCAGAATGAACACCCTTCTACCGTCGGCAGTGATCCGGTTTCCGAATCCTCCGGAGCATCCTTATGGGCATCGAACAGGATCTTCCTGCCGTTCTCCGGCGGCTCTGTTCTCCGGATCAAGTCGTCTGGCAGCTTAGGCATGAAAGGCTACCCCTGGCTGAATCGTCATACCAGGCGTCACAGGACCGGAGTACATCTTCTGGAACGGACTGTCTCTCGATGACATCTTCAGGTAGTTGTTAACGCATGGACTCTGAACTGACGCTGGTGGCCGCGCTCCTGATCGGTTTTGTCGGTAGCACCCACTGTTTGGGCATGTGCGGCGGTATAGCCGGCGCGCTTGGCAGCTCGGCGCCGAAGGGCTCCGGGCTCACTGCGGCGTCCTACGCCATGGCCTACAACACCGGGCGGATTACCAGCTACGCCCTGTTCGGCGCGGTGGTCGGGTTTCTCGGGGCCGTTGCAGGCAGCGGCCTGGACACGCAGACCTGGCTCGGAGTGCTACGCGGTGCCACCGGCCTGGTGATGATTGCCATCGGGCTGTATCTACTCGTGAACTGGTCCGGCCTGCGACGCATCGAGGCATTGGGTGCAGGTCTCTGGAGGCGTATCTCACCCCTGGCGCGACGTCTGATGCCACCGCGCAATCAGCTGCAGGCCTTTGCGGTGGGCGGCCTGTGGGGATGGCTGCCTTGTGGTCTTGTCTACACCATGCTGCTTACGGCGGCGGTATCCGGCTCAGCCATCAACGGTGCGTCGGTGATGATCGCTTTCGGTATGGGCACGCTACCGGCAATGGCCGGGGTAACGGCGGTTGGCAATCTGTTGCGCAGGCATCTTTTCAAGCTTCGGCGGGCCGGCGGCGCACTGATTCTTGCCTTCGGGGTCTGGACGCTTGCGACGCCGCTCTGGCACGCCTTCCACTCCCCCCACGGCATGTGATCTCAGGGACTCGCGCGGGCTCTGCCGACAATCGTCGGCCCGAGCAGAATCGGCGCCGTCCTCCTACTTTCCCGCCAGATAATCCCGGTCATCAAAGGTGCGCACCCACTCCGGGCGAAACACCACGCACATGGTCATGAGTATCCCTGTGACGAACCCCTCCGGGAACATGAGCAACGGCATGACCATCAGGTAATCACGCCAGATCAGTCCCAATGGATACGCACCCACCGCCGCATACAGAACCGCCGACGCCACCAGCACCGCTGCCATGGCCACCATGGCGCCGAAGAAGGCAACCACGAAGATGTAAATGAACAGGTGGTGCGGAAGCCACCGGAATGCGTAATAGCCAACGACATGGGCGATCAGCACCGGAAGGACCGCAAGCAGCAGGCCGTTGACCGGAAATGCCTGCCATTCATAGAGACCGAGCGCGGAGAGCACCACCAGGGCCCCGGTGGCGCCGGCGATGGCCAGCATGCGACCGAACAGCAGTGTCAGTACCGTCGTTCCCAAAAGGTGGAGTTCCAGCCCCGGTTGTATACCGGCGCCCATGGACCAGGCCAGCGCCACGAGCCCGCAGGCTCCGACAAACTGTGGCTGCAGCCCGTTCTCCAGAAGCAGCCGCCATGGCGCACGCAGCAGGGCCGGCAGGATCACCAGGACGAAAACCGGCCAGAACAGCCACAGCACGTTTGAGGGCAACAATGACGGATCAATGTTCATACGGACCAGCCCTCACGGCAGACCATGACCGTTTCCAGGTCGGCATTCATTCAATGAGGCTATTGACGTGCATCAACACCCGGAGCCGCTACGACTGCCAAGGTACATTGAGATGAGTAACCACAAGGAAACAAACCATGTATCACAAGATTGTCGTTCCTGTTGCCCTGGCGCACGCGGACAGGCTTGAGAAGGCCCTGGCGACCGCCGCCGATCTGGCACAACACTATGATGCCTCACTGCACGTGGTTGGTGTCACGGCCCCGGCGCCGGACGAAGTCTCGCACAACGCCGAAGAGTTCAAGCAGAAGCTATCGGATTTTGCCGCCGAGCAGAGCGACCGGCGCGGCGTGTTGTTCAATGCACACACCATCGTCACGCCTGATCCGGCAACGGAACTGGACCGGTGCCTGGACAAGTACATTCACGAGATCGGAGCGGATCTGGTGGTAATGGCGTCCCACATCCCCGGGTTCCGCGACTATGTGTTCCACTCCAACGCCGGTTTTCTGGCGTCGCACACGGACATCTCCGTGTTCGTCGTTCGTTGACCAGGGCGGTCTGGCGATAGGGATACTTTCGGCGCGGCCGCTGCGATCAACGCAGCAAGGCCGGCATTGGCCGGCGGGGCGGGCCTGATCGCGGCCCGCGCCCACCGGTGACCCGGGAACGGAGTCCTCAGTCGAGATGCCCTAGATCGTCCAGGAATTCCCGGATCATGGCCACGGCCTCCTCGGCCTGATCACTCTCCGCGGCGATGTCATCCCACAGGCTTTCGGACGTCGCCACCAAATGTTCGTGGACCTCGTCCGGCAGTTCATTGATCTCCACGCCCTGCTCCGTGGTCACCTGCTCCCGGGTCATCTGCTCTTCGTAGATGTACTCGTTGGTCCGCTCCCAGAAGTGCTCCCGGAGGGTCGCCTTGAGTTCGTCGCGGACGTCGTCCGGAAGGGCATCCATCGCCTCCTGGTTGATGATCCAGGTGTCGTCGCTGATGCTGAACGAGGGCTGCACGTGATACGGCGCAACCTCGTAGAGGCTCATGCTGTCCGCCCCCTGGAACGCGCCCCAGTGCCCTCCGTCCACGACGCCGGTTGAGAGTGCCTGGTAGAGTTCCTCGCCGTCGATCCACTGGGTCGCCGCACCCGCTTCGGACAGCATGGTGGCGCCGAAGCCGGCCGTGGAAATCCGCATGGCCTGGAAGTCGTCAAGGGATTCAATCGGCTCAGAGACGACAATGTCCTGCGTCAGCAGCTTCTCGGGATGATAGAAGACGCCGTACTCCGCCGCCTCTTCCTGGATCATCTCCCGGAACCCCATGTTCTCGTAGAAGTAGACCGCTTCCCAGATCTCCTGAAACGAGAACGGCAGGCCTGAAGCGACACCGGCAAGGCTCAGGCGGTCACGCCAGAAGAACGGGGACCCGGTTCCCATCTCGATCACCCCACGCTCCACCGCGGACCAGATTTCATCGGTGCCGAACAACTGGCCAGCCTCGTAGAGTTCCAGCTCCAGTCGGCCATCCGTGCGCTCATACAGCTCATCACGCAACTTCACGAGGCTGGCTTCGTAGGAGGTGCTGGCACTGGGCCAGTGCGACTGGACGCGCCAGGTCGTGGTGTCCTCATCGGCCTGCGCGGCGCCGACGGGAGCGAGAAGAAGGGTTGCCGCTGCGGTGCTCACGGCCCATTTGCCGGCGGACGGGATTCGAGTCATGGATTCTCCTCCTTCCGGGGGCAGCCCCGTTATGGTTCTGATGGAAAAGGGTAGCAGGTTCAATCATGGAGACAGGACAAAAGCCCCGTCAATGACACTGTTACAGGTGCTTGTTCAAAACCATCCCGGCGCCATCGGGTTGCGGACCATCCCCCTGATTCGCTGGTTCCTCTGGATACTTCGTTGCCTGACGCGCGGTCGACGGAGGAATCCGTTGACCTTCCAGTCGTTGGAAGGTTTATCCTTCTTTTCAGTTTCGCGATTACGGCGATAGAGACCATGGGTATGAGCACCGCACCGACACCAGACAACGCAGGCAACGGCCGTGGCGACGCGCCAGGCGGAGGCGTCGCCACCCGATTCATCGGCATCGGCGGCATGAACTGCGCGTCCTGTGTCGGTCGGGTGGAGCGTGCCCTGCAGGCGGTGGATGGGGTGAGTGCGGCGCAGGTGAATCTGGCCACCGAACAAGCCAAGATCACCCTGGAGCCCGGCACTGGAGACCTGAGCGAGGTGGCTGCGGCCATTCGCGGCGCCGGCTACGAGCCGCACACCGAGACGGTGGAGCTGACCGTCGGCGGCATGAACTGCGGCGGCTGTGTGAGCAGCGTGGAGGGCAAGCTGCGGGCCGTGCCGGGGGTTGAGGACGCCAACGTGAACCTGGCCACCGGCAAGGCCACCGTGACGGTGCTGGCGGGGCCGGTATCCACGCAGGACCTGATCGCCGCCCTGGGCGAACGCTACCCGGCAACCCGCATCGATGATGCCGGTGCCCACGCGGGTGAATCAGGGGGCCGACACAATGACGAGGCGAACCGGCTCAAGCGCGCTGTAGGCATTGCAGCCGTGTTCACCCTTCCCCTGTTCATCATGGACATGGGGGCAATGATCATCCCGCCCCTGCACGCGTTCCTGCAATCCACGCTGGGGCAGCAGAACCTCTACTACCTGTTCTTCCTGCTGGCCACCGTGGTCCAGTTCGGACCGGGGTTGCAGTTCTACCGCAAGGGCTGGCCGGCGCTGACCAATGGCTCGCCGGACATGAACTCCCTGGTGATGCTGGGCACCAGTGCCGCGTGGGGGTATTCGGTGGTGGCCACCTTCCTGCCCCAGGTGCTGCCTGCGGGCACGGTGCACGTTTACTTCGAGGCCTCGGCGGTGATCATCACGCTGATCCTGTTCGGCCGCTACCTGGAGGCCATCGCCAAGGGCCGCACCGGGGAGGCCATCCAGCGGCTGCTGAGCCTGCAGGCCAGAACGGCTCGCGTGCGGCGCGATGGCGAACCTGTGGAGATCAGTATCGACGAGGTGGTTGTCGGCGACGTGGTGGTCGTGCGCCCCGGCGAGAAGATCCCCGTGGACGGCGAGATCATTGATGGCAGCTCCTGGATCGACGAGTCCATGGTCACCGGCGAGCCGATACCGGCACAGAAGGAAACCGGCGGCGAGGTCATCGGCGGCACCATCAACCGCACCGGCAGCTTCAGTTTCCGCGCCACCAAGGTGGGTGCCGACACGCTGCTGGCCCAGATCGTGCGCATGGTGGAGCAGGCACAGGGCTCCAAGCTGCCCATCCAGGCGCTGGTGGACCGGTTCACCGCCTACTTCGTGCCGGTGGTCATGGCGGTGGCGGTACTGACCTTCGGCATCTGGATGCTGGCCGGGCCGACACCCGCCCTGACCTTCGCCCTGGTCAACGCCGTGGCGGTGCTGATCATTGCCTGCCCCTGCGCCATGGGCCTGGCCACTCCGACCTCCATCATGGTGGGCACCGGCAAGGCGGCAGAGATGGGCGTGCTGTTCCGGCGCGGCGAGGCGCTGCAGACCCTGCGCAATGCCGACATGATCGCTCTGGACAAGACCGGCACGCTCACCCGCGGCCGGCCCGAGCTGACGGATCTGGAAACCGCCTCGGAGTTTGACCGGACCGAACTGCTGGGCCTGATCGCCGCGGCGGAGCACCGCTCCGAACACCCCATCGGCGAAGCGCTGGTGGAAGCCGCCCGGACGGCCGGCGCCACACTGAAGGAACCGGACACCTTCGAGGCCGAGCCCGGGCGCGGCATCACCGCGCAGGTGGGCGGCCGCAGCGTGCAGGTGGGCTCCGCCCGCTTCATGACCGAACTCGGGCTGGCACCGGATGTGTTCCGCGATACCGGGGAGCGGCTGGCCGACGAGGGCAAGACCCCCCTGTACGCGGCCGTCGACGGCCAGCTCGCCGCCATCATTGCGGTGGCCGACCCAATCAAGGATGCCACGCCGGCGGCCATCCGGGCGCTGCACGAGGAAGGTCTGCGGGTGACCATGATCACCGGGGACAACCGCCGCACGGCGGAGGCCATCGCCCGGAAGCTCGGCATCGACCACGTGGTGGCCGAGGTCCTGCCCGCCGGCAAGGTGGACGCCATCAAGGGTCTCCAGGCCGATGGCGCCCGCGTCGCCTTTGTCGGCGACGGCATCAATGACGCCCCGGCGCTGGCCCAGGCGGATGTGGGGATCGCCATCGGCACCGGCACGGACATCGCCATCGAGTCCGCCGAGGTGGTCCTGATGTCCGGCGACCTGCGTAACGTGCCCAATGCCATTGCCCTGTCCCGGGCGACCATCCGCAACATCAAGCAGAACCTGTTCTGGGCCTTCGCCTACAACACCAGCCTGATCCCGGTGGCCGCGGGCATCCTCTACCCGGCCTTCGGCATCCTGCTCTCGCCCATGTTCGCGGCCTTTGCCATGGCGGCATCCAGCGTCTGCGTGCTCTCCAACGCACTGCGGCTGAAGCGGTTCCATCCGCCCATGAAGGGTGCTGCCGATGGCGACGAAAACGCACCCTCGGGCGAGACCTCCCATGCGGTGTAGCATGGGCTGCAGGACAGCAGGAGTTAACCATGAACATCGGTGAAGCGGCCCGTGCCTCGGGCATCAACACCAAGATGATCCGCTACTACGAAAGCGTCGGCCTGGTGGGGCCGACACGCCGTAGCGACAACGGCTACCGCGTTTACAGTGACACCGAGGTGCACATGCTGCGCTTCATCAAACGCGCCCGGGATCTCGGCTTTTCCATGACCCAGATCGAACAGCTTGTGCGTCTGTGGCGGGACCAGCACCGCTCCAGCGCCGAAGTGAAGCGTGTGGCGCAGGAGCACATCGACGAACTGCAGCA
>SKYZ01000037.1 GCA_007127625.1 Aquisalimonas sp.
CAGGTCCAGGTGATTGTTGCCCGGGTCCAGCGGTAGCCGGCCGCTGCGGCGGCGCTGGGCCCGGTCCTCGCGGTGGTAGCCGTCCAGGGGGATGGAAGTGACCATGTCATTGCCCAGCAGTCGGCGAATGCCATGGGTATAGGTGGTCTTGCCGCTGCCGCTGTCCCCCGCCACGCCCAGCAGAATAGGGCGCCGGGCCGACTGCAGCTGCGCGCGCAGAGGCTGGGCGTCCGGCTGGTAGTCGGGTGGCGTGCTGGTCATGGGGGTGATACTCCTCGCCTGGACGGTGGTGCGGACGCTCCCGTCCCGCACGCGGGGTGACATTTCACCGCAGGTTTCTTACCTTTGGTAACTTTCCCAGAATAACGCATCTCGAGGAGTTCCATGAGCCTGAAGACAACCGACCTCTGCGACGACCACTCCGATCACCTGGCCATCGCCACGCCACTGTTCCGGGATTTCGGCGGCCGCCGCCAGTTCCACGGCCCCATCAGCACCGTCAAGGTGTTCGAGGACAACTCGCTGGTCCGCACCGCGCTGGAAGAGCCCGGTGAAGGCCGCGTGCTGGTGGTGGACGGCGGCGGCTCCATGCGCTGCGCCCTGCTGGGCGACAACCTCGCCGAAATGGGGCGGCAGAATGGCTGGTCCGGTATCGTGGTCTATGGTTGCATCCGGGACTCAGCGGATATCGCGGATATGGATATCGGCGTCAAGGCGCTGAACACCCACCCGCTGAAGAGTGTCAAGAAAGGGGAAGGGGAACGGGATGCGTCCGTCACCTTTGCCGGTATCACCATTCGCGCGGGGTCCTATCTCTACGCGGACGAAGACGGCATCATCGTGGCGGCGGAGCCGCTGCACAACGAGTAAGAACAAGGGGAGACTCGCATGGATCAGCCGGTAAGCAAGCTGCTGGAGAAGCGGCCGGGGGACCTGCACACCGTCGAGCGCGGCGCCACCGTCGCCGACGCTGTGCGGACAATGAACGAAGCCCGCGTGGGCGCAGTCGCCGTAATGGACAACGGCCATCTGGCAGGCATCTTCACCGAGCGCGACGTGCTCCGTCGCGTGGTGGAAAGCCACCGCAACGCCGACGAAACACCCGTGGCCGAGGTGATGACCAGCGACGTGGTGGTGATCAAGCCCACGGATACGGTGCAGCACGCCATGCTGCTGGTGAACACTCGCAATTGCCGGCACCTGCCCGTGATGGACGGCGACACCCTGGTCGGTATGGTCTCCGTGCGGGATCTCATCGGCGCCGTGGTGGATGGCCAGGAGCACCGCATCGCCGAGCTCACCGACTACATCTACGGCGGATACGGGGTGCAGCCTCGCGTTGATGCATGAGTGACGAAGGCGTCCGCGTGGACAAATGGCTGTGGGCGGCGCGGTTCTTCAAGACCCGCCGCCTGGCCACCGAGGCCATCCAGGGCGGCAAGGTGGAGCTGAACGGCACCCGCGCCAAGCCCGCTAAGACGGTGCGGCCCGGTGACGAGCTGCGTATCCGTAAGGACGCCTACGAGTTCCACATCGTCGTGCGGGATCTCTCCGACAAACGTGGCCCCGCCAAAGTGGCCGAAACCCTCTACGAGGAGACGCCGGACAGCATCGCCCGTCGCGAGCAGACCCGCGAGCAGATCCGCGCCCAGAACGCCGCCTTCCCCCAGCCCAAACAGCGCCCCGACAAACACGACCGCAAGCACCTCACACGTTTCAAACGCGGCGAGTAGCGAGGGCGGGGTGGCGCCCGCGGGTGCCTCCTGGCGAACCGCATCGACCCTGGATCCCCCCCCACGGCATATCGGGCCTCGGGAAGGTGCATCAAGATGCACCATCAAACCCATGCCGCTGACTCACTAGTAGGGCGGACCTTTAGGTCCGCCGAACGGCTTTCGATAAGCCGCCTCGGCTGGCATGTTGCACGACGGCGGACCTGAAGGTCCGCCCTACAGCCCCACAGCACCGCCCTGCGATTGGCCGTCATTTGGTAAACTGTGGAACAAGACGCAGCAGGGTAGGGCGGACCTTCAGGCCCGCCAATGACCGGGAACTTAGCACCAAGGCGCAGGAGACCCCATGCGGCACTGGTACGCCGTCCAATGCAAGGCCAACGAAGACGCCCGGGCCGAGCAGAACCTGCAGAACCAGGGCTTCACCGTCTTCCGGCCCATGGTCCGTCAGCGCCGCCGCCGGGGCGGGCGCATGACCACGGTCACCGAATCGCTGTTCCCACGCTACCTGTTCGTTGACCTGGACGACGTCAACGAAAACTGGGCGCCCATCCGCTCCACCCGCGGTGTGCTCGGCCTGGTGCGCTTTGGGGCGCATCCCGTGCCGGTGCCGCCCTCCGTGGTCGAGACCATCCAGGCCCAGATCGACCCGGACAGCGGCTGTGTCGACCTCACGGCGGCTTCCGATTACACCCCCAACCAGCGCGTACGCATCACCCAGGGGCCCTTCGCCGGCCACGAAGCCCTGTTCCAGGCCCGCAGCGGCGAAGAGCGCGTGGTGGTCCTCCTGGACATCATGCACCAGTCCCAGCGCATCACCCTCTCGGAACAGGCCATCGACCGGACGTGAGGGCAGAGCGGTACATCGAGATGCACCCAACTAACGCCGCACAGCCGGACCCCGGCACCGGTAGGGTGCATCTTGATGCACCATGCGGACCAAAGCCGCTCCCCCACCGGCGCCGCCACCGGCTACACTGCCGAACTTACAATGAACGACCGAGGACCAGGGAATGGACCACACCCTCATTACCCATCACGGCGGCGCCGATGGCGTCACCGGAAGCTGTCATCGCCTGCAGATCGCCCCGGACCGCGCGCTCCTGGTGGACTGCGGCCTGTTCCAGGGCGAGGACGCCATCGAGGACGACCACCTCGAACAGCACCACGTCGATTTCCCGGTGGACGATCTCCTGGCGCTCATCGTCACCCACGTGCACATCGACCACATCGGCCGGCTGCCCTACCTGCTGGCCGCCGGCTACCAGGGGCCGATTCTCTGCTCGGTGCCATCCGCACGCCTGCTGCCGCTGGTCATCGAAGACGCCCTGAAGATCGGCTTCACCCGCGACGAGCGCATGATCCAGCGCTTTCTGGCCGAGGTGGAGCAGCGCCTGGTGCCGCTGGACTACCGGGAGTGGCACACGCTGGTGGATGACGACCGCCACCGTGTCCGCATCCGGCTCCAGCGCGCCGGGCACATTCTTGGCTCTGCCTACGTGGAAGTGGATGTTCACGACGCCGCCAGCGGGGCAGGGGAGCGAATCGTGTTCTCCGGCGACCTGGGCGCCCCGTACGCGCCGCTTCTGCCGGCGCCGAAATCCCCGTACCGCGCAGACCGGCTGGTTCTGGAGAGCACCTACGGCGACCGCAACCATGAGGGTCGGCATGATCGCCGGAAACGGCTCAAGGCCGCCATCGACCGCGCCCTGAAGAACCGCGGCACCGTCATCATCCCCGCGTTCTCCATCGGCCGCACCCAGGAGCTGCTCTACGAGCTGGAAGGGCTGATCCACAGCGGAAAGCCCGGCACGGGCCCCGCCGACTGGCCCAGCCTGGAGGTCATCGTCGACTCGCCCCTGGCCGCCCGATTCACCCGGGTCTACCGCGATCTCAAGCCCTACTGGGACGCCGAGGCCCACAGACGCCTGCGCGCCGGCCGCCACCCGTTGAACTTCGACAACCTCTACACCGTCGACGACCACGACGAACACCTGCAGACTGTCGACTACCTGGCCCGCACCGGCCGCCCCGCGGTGGTCATCGCCGCCAGCGGCATGGCGGCCGGTGGCCGGGTGGTGAACTACCTCAAGCGCATGCTCGGCGACGAACGCCACTGTGTCCTGTTCGTCGGCTACCAGGCCGCCGGCACCCCCGGCCGTGCCATTCAGCAATACGGCCCCGGCGGCGGCTGGGTGGAACTGGACGGCGAACGCCACACCATCCGCGCCCGCGTGGATACTATCAGCGGCTACTCCGCCCACGCCGGCCAGGCCGACCTTCTGCGCTTCATCCGCAACATGCGCCGCCCGCCGCACACCATCCACCTGGTCCACGGCGAGCTGGATGCGCAACACGCCCTCAAGGCAGCGATCGAAGCATGGGCAACCGACGCGGGGCATGAGCTCACAGTGCACGCGGCGGATTCACGCACCGTTTCTGCAGGGCCACGGGGTGATCGCGGCTAAAGCCGCTCCCACAGCCTCGGCGACGGAGCGACGTAGGGTGGACCTTCAGGTCCACCGTTTACAGACATCCAGGCTAAAGCGGCCCATCGAAGCCGGATCGGTGGACCTGAAGGTCCACCCTACAGCTACCGACTGCCGCTTCAGCACGGGTCGCGGCTTGCGCCGCTTCTACGGGGGGTACGTGCACAGCGTTGTAGGAGCGGCGCAAGCCGCGACCAACCAACCGCACTGTGCGCACCGGTCAATCATTCCGCGAAGCTGAGTCGCCAATAGTGGTATCGGAACTGCACCAAGAGAAGCGAATCATCCGTAACCTTGCAGGCGATGCCGTGTTCCTTGCTGATCCGGCGAAACCAGTAGTCGGCCGCGCTATGCTACGCTGACCCTATCGCTTCAGGCACGACATTCAATGGCCCACGACGAACTTCTCCAACGTCTCCAGGCGGTCCTCGGTGATCACCGGGGTGAACTGGCGTGCGCGTACCTGTTTGGCAGCCGCGCGAGAGGGCAGGCAGGCTCGTCCAGTGATGTCGATGTGGCAGTGCTCTTTCGCCAGCCTCAGGGGAAGGCACTGCTTGGCCCTGCGGTGAGCCTGAAGGCGGAACTGGAGGATCGTCTGGGCCTGGAAGTGGACTTGTCGCGCCCTGTTCCAGGGCCTTGAGCGCGCCGGGATTCTCAGTCCCGACCTGGCGCGTTCCCTCTATGCCATGGCCGGTTTCCGGAACATCGTCGTGCACGGCTATCAGGAAGTGGATCCCGCCATGGTCCGCGACATTGTCGCCAATCATCTGGACGATTTGCTTGCCTTCGCAGCGAGCATCCGGGCACGGCAGGAGTGGACGTAGAAGTCTCGAGGATCCCTGGTGCAAACACCGAGGGGACCGCCTGATCGGCCACCCCGCAAATGTGGGAGCGACGTCAGTCGCGACGAGTGCGGCCTCAGTCGAGACGAGTAAACTTCACATATGAACGCCGATCATCAACCAGCCTTTTCCAATTTATTAGACACGCGCTCATGCCACCAGAACAAAACGCGAAACCCGGCCGTAACGATCCGTGCCCCTGTGGCAGCGGCCTGAAGTACAAGAAATGCTGCCTTCGCAGCAGTGCGGACCAACGCATGGATGACGTTCGCGACTCCATTCACCAGGAGATCCAGGAGGCACTCGCCGGACGCGCCTTTGAATCCATGGAGGATGCGCAGGCCTTTCTGAACGCGTTCCAGACGGAGCGGAACCAACGGCCCCTGGAGCACTTCCACGGCCTGTCGCCGAGCCAGGTTCACCGGCTGCTGCATCATCCTCTGGAATCTCCGGATGTGGCGCGCGTCGCCGAGCAGTTGGATGCCGAGCCGGACGCACCCTTGGCACGTCTCTTCGGACTGCTGGCGGAGGCAATCGGCGAGAAGGGATTGAAACCCACCGCCAAGGGCAACTTCCCGCGCAACGCCTGTCGAGAGATCATGCGTGCCTGGCTGGGCGAAGCGCGCTACGAAGAGTACACCCGTTTCGGCGGCATTAACTGGGAATACGATGCCGAGGAACTGCATGCGACCCGCGTGGTCGCCGAGGTGGCCGGCCTTGTCCGCAAGTATCGTGGCCGCTTCATCCTGTCACGCTCGGCGCGCGCCATGCTGAGGAATTCGGGGCTCCGCGAGTTGTACCCGCACCTCTTCCGCACCTATGTCACCGAGTTCAACTGGGCATACCGCGACGGCTATCCGGCCACCCCGTTCGTCCAGCAGGGCTGGCTGTTCACGGCCTATCTCCTGCATCGGCATGGCGACGAGGAGCGTCCCGCGGAGTTCTACGCCGACGCCTTCCTGCAGGCCTTTCCCGCGGTCGAGATGGAGATGGAAGAGGAGCCTCTGGTGCTGCCGCTGGAGCAGGAATGGCAATCCCTGTATGCCGTCCGCAGTCTCGAGCGCTTTGCCGCCTTTACCGGGCTCGCAGTCATGCGCGGCGATACCGGCCGCCTACGGGCCCCGTTCGAAGCCAGGCATTTCCGCGCCGGGCCACTGCTCGATGTGCTTGTTACTTTTCCGGGAGGACGCTGAGCATTCCACTGGATCGCGAGATGTCTGACCACTCCGGCTCGACTGGCCTTACTGGATCGGGGCCTGGGCCGCTCCTGCCGGGCGCTGGAATATATCGCGGCTGAAGCCGCTCCAACTGCCACGCCGACGTCCTTGAAAACGCCGTAGGAGCGGCGCAAGCCGCGACCCGTCTAGCGCACTCGACAGTAGGGCGGACCTTCAGGTCCGCCGATCAGGTTGAAACTCCTCCTACAAGCGCTGATGCAGCGGAGGTAGCCCGTAGCAGAGCCCCCCGCTCAATAGTGATACCGGAGCTGGGCGATGAGCAGCGCATCATCCGTGACTTTGTACACCATCCGGTGTTCCTCGTTGATCCTGCGGGACCAGTAGCCCGCCAGGCCATGCTTCAAGGGCTCAGGTTTGCCGATACCTTCAAACGGCTCCCGCTTCGTTTCCATGATCAACGTGTTGATTCGGCGCAGAATCCTCTTGTCGGTTCTCTGCCAGTACAGATAGTCTTCCCAAGCATGCTCCGAAAAAATGATCTTCATTCAAGAAGATCCTTCTCCTGCCCGTCCCCTTGTTCCAGTTCGGCAACGGACTCCAGTAGACGGCGGGCGTTTCTCGGCGCGCGCAGCAGATAGGCGGTTTCCTGGAGCGCCTCGTAGTCCTCAAGCGAGATCATGACCACTGACTGAGCCTTGCTCCGGGTGATGATGATCGGCGAATGGTCGTCGCAGACCTGCTCCATGGTTTTCGCCAGATTCGTTCTTGCTGCGGTGTAGCTGATGGCATCCATGAGTTAATCCTGTACGATATGCTGTGCATGTACAAAATACCGTTCTCATTTGGATTGAGCAATGCGCGGCACGGCGGCAACACCGCCCCAGAGCGCAGAAGCCAATCACACATACCGTACCGGCCCAGGATAGCGGGCAACGACCTCGTCTGCCGTCAGAAGCAATGCACCTTCGCTTTCCGCCTGCGCCACGAGAAGGCGGTCGAACGGGTCACGATGAATCGCTGGCAGGTGGCTGACCGCCAGGGTATGTGCGCTGGTAATCGCCAGTTCGCAATAGCCGTTCTCCAACAGGCCCCTGCGTAG
>SKYZ01000414.1 GCA_007127625.1 Aquisalimonas sp.
AAATCCAGGCCCATGGCGAGGTAGCAATCCACCATGAACTGGATGCGCCGGTTGTTGACCCGCTTCATGACCGGGCCGACCAGGGGGTCGTTGGCTGCCGCCGCGAAGGCCAGGTAGAGTTGTCCTGCGCGTTTGGTACCGTTGGCATTGCGGAAGAGCCGGTGGATCCGCCGCCGGGCATCGTGCTCCATTTCCGCCCGCGCGATCACATCCTCGGTCTGTTGGCGCTCCCAGAGATCCAGCGCCGCCGCGAGCAGCGCCTCGCGATTGGCGAAGTGCCAGTAGAAGCTGCCCTTGGTGACTCCCAGGGCACGGGCGATCCGCTCCACGGCGACCGCTTCGACACCCCCCTCCGCGATGGCGTCCAGCGCGGCATCAGCCCAGTCTTCACTACTCAGGGAACGACGGCTATTCTCTTTGCTCATGCCGATCTTTTACACCATACGCACGCGTATGGCAACGGATACCAGGATCAACGACGGAAGTGACTATCGCCGGGCGGGGACGGCAGCTGACGGCGGACGGGGGTGATGCCGCCGGCCGGCCACCCCTTCTGTCGCACGGCCTCCTCAATCCATAACGGCAGGAAGATCACCAGATCGTACACCTGAACCACGATGGCGCCAGCGAACGCCGCCATGCTGCCGAGCAGCCGGAACACCAGCATCAGAAGCTGCAATATCAGCCCCACCACCAGCCCGACCACGATCCCGCCATGCGTCATTAATGCGGCCAGCGCGACGGCACTGAACATCAGCGCGAACGGCAGCACAAGGAGCAGCATGGCCTGCAGGGCGGGCGCCGCCGTGGCACCCCATTGACTATCCAGCGCAGAGGGTGCCATGCCGCCATACAGCAAACGCAGGCCCGCCCCAACGCAGGCAAGGACAACAAGGGCGGCGAAGGCGAGCCAGAACAGCCAGCCGCGCAGGCTGTCACCGAGCGCATCGACCGCCGGGAGCAGCGTCGTCATGCGTGCACTTTCCATCACCACCAGACCCACCAGCCCCAGAGCCGCGACATGGAGGACCGTGGCAAGGGCGCCCAGACCGGGCAGACCTTCGGCCACAGGCGCCGTACCCAGCAACAGGTTCATGGGCTCGACCAGGGAGACCCCGAGCACGGTGAATCCGGCGGCTGCCAGAACCAGGCCGGCAACGGCAAACAGACACCGCCACACGGAAGCACCCACCAACGCGCCGACACGCACATCATGTTCGTCACGCAGTGCCTGGTAGTCGTTGATACTGTGCAGCACCCGGTCAGCGCGTGCCCTCAGGCGATCCAGGCGATCCCCCATCTGTTCCAGGCTACGCCTGGCACGCCGCCAGTGCGGAATTGTCCTGTGCAGGAGCAGGTAGCGCCGACGCGTGGCACGTCGGTAAGCGTCCAGCAGATCGACCCTCTGCAACTCCAGGCCGTCGCGCAGGTCTTCCAGCGTGCGCTTCACCGACGGGTCCGCGGCCCCGAGCTCCGGACCCAGCTGCTCCAGCATGCGCGGCCAGCCCGGGACGTCCGGAGGCATGGGCCCACTGCGCCGGTGGTCTTCCTCCACCATGGACAGGTGATCCCGCGCCTGCTGTTGCAGCGCAGGCAGATCTCCCAGCTCAGCCTGCATTTCCGCATGCAGACGGCCAATGTCCCACTCCGCTCGCGCCACCGCACGACGCCGGGCCTGTGCCACCAGCAGCGCGCGCGTCCATGAACGCACGTGCCGCTCGGCATGCACGCAGTAACGGGCCAGCAACCGGCAGAACCGTCGCACGCCGCTGAAAAGGCCACGAATGAGCCCGTGCGCCTGTCGCCGCGCGAAGTAACCAAGGACGACGACAAGCACGCCCCAGATCAATGCATTGAGCATCGAGTTCCCTACCAGCACCAGCGTTTCCCCTTGCAGCATCCTGCCTCCCAGTGTCGGGCCCCGCGACGAACCAGCGGCTCTCGGGAACGCGGCACTCTTGCTTTTTCCAATTATGGGGTGGCCTGTGGTGAAATCGCAAAAAAGGCCCTGACAGGACACCAGGGAAACGCTCAACCATTCCCTCGAGCCTCTGGCCTGTCATTGGAACGTCATACGCGCCAAGTAGCGTGGCGCCCCATCCCCTCGCCCTGGAGCATCATGAACGCTTCCGACTTCCGGCACCCGGACCTGTTCATCAACCGCCACCTCAGCATGCTGGAGTTCATCGAGCGCGTGCTCGAGCAGGCCCGTGACCCGGCGACGCCGCTGCTGGAGCGCCTGCGCTTCCTGTGCATTGTCAGCACCATTCTCGACGAATTCTTCGAGATCCGCGTCGCCGGCCTGAAACAGGCCGAGGAGCTGGGCTCCACCCAGGCAGGCGCCGACAATCGCACGCCTCGGGAGATTCTCCAGATTATCAGCGAACGGGCCCACCGCCTGGTGGCGGATCAATACGCCGTGCTCAATGACACCCTGATCCCCGCCCTTGCCGAGGAGGGAATCCGCTTTCTGCGCCGGGACGCATGGACCACGGCTCAACAGGAATGGGTTCAGGACTACTTTGAGCAATCGCTGCAGCCCGTAATCACGCCCATCGGCCTGGATCCCGCGCATCCGTTCCCCCGCATTCTGAACAAGAGCCTCAACTTCATCATCGCGCTGGACGGCAAGGACGCCTTCGGCCGCAGCGGCGGCATGGCCGTGGTCCAGGCACCGCGCTCCCTGCCGCGCCTGATCCCGGTCCCGCGGGAGATTGCCGGCGGACCCCACGATTTCGTGTTCCTGTCGTCCATGATCCATGCCCAGGTCCACCAGTTGTTCCCCGGCATGGCGGTGAAGAGCTGTTTCCAGTTCCGGGTCACCCGCAACAGCGATCTCTACGTGGATGAGGAGGAGGTGGACGATCTACTCGTCGCCATGGAGGGTGAACTCCAGTCTCGCCGGTACGGCGACGCCGTGCGCCTGGAAGTTGCCGCCAACTGCCCGGAGCACATGCTCCGCTTCCTGCTGGAGGAGTTCGAACTGACCGCCGATGATCTCTACCTGGTGGATGGCCCGGTGAACGTCAATCGACTCATGGCTGTCTGCGAAGGGGTCCCGCGCCCGGACCTGACCTTCCCTTCGTTCACGCCCAGCGTCCCTATCGAGGTCACGCACGGCGGCAGCATGTTCAAGCTCCTGCGCCGACAGGACCTGCTGCTCCACCACCCGTTCCAGTCCTTCGCCCCGGTCATGGACTTCGTCCGCGAGGCGGCCCGGGACTCCCGGGTACTGGCGATCAAGCAGACCCTCTACCGCACCGGTCCCGACTCGGCCATTGTCGACGCACTGGTGGAGGCAGCGCGGGCGGGCAAGGAAGTCACGGTCATCATTGAACTCCGCGCACGCTTCGACGAAGAGGCCAACATCCAGCTCGCCAGCCGGCTGCAGGACGCCGGCGCCCACGTGGTCTACGGGGTGGTGGGGCACAAGACCCACGCCAAAATGGTGCTGGTGGTGCGGCGGGAGAACGGCCGGCTACGCAACTACTGCCACCTGGGCACGGGCAATTACCACTCGCGTACGGCGCGACTGTACACCGACTACGGACTGCTCACCGCTGACCCGGTCACCGGGGAAGATATCCACAAGGTCTTCCTGCAGCTCACCAGTCTCGGCAAGGTTGCCCGTCTTCAGAAGCTCCTGGAATCACCCTTCACCCTGTTCGACAGCCTCATTGCGGCCATTGACCGCGAGGCGGTACATGCACGCGAAGGTCGTGGCGGTCGCATCATCATCAAGGTCAACGCACTGGTGGAGCCGCGCACCATTCAGGCGCTGTACGCGGCGTCCGCCGCCGGCGTGGACATTGACCTCATCGTGCGCGGCATGTGCAGCCTGCGGCCGGGGGTGACCGGGGTATCCGAATCCATCCGCGTACGCTCCATCGTCGGCCGCTTTCTCGAGCACACCCGCGTTTTCTATTTCGCCAATGCAGGCGAGCCCGTCCTGTGGGCGTCCAGTGCCGACTGCATGGAGCGCAACTTCTTCAGGCGGGTCGAGACCGCCTTCCCCATCGAGGCACCGCATCGACGGGACCAGATACTGCAGGATCTCCAGTACTATCTCCGTGACAATACCCAGGCGTGGCTGCTGCAAGCCGACGGCAATTACGTTCGCGCCCGTCCCGGCGACGGCGATGCCCCCTTCACCTCCCAGCAGGAACTCCTGGAAACCCTGGCAGAGACGTCCTGAGGCGTCGCGGGACAGGCGCTTCCCTGCGCAGCCACGCCGCTGTCAGCCGCCGGCGATTTCGTTGGTCTTCGCCGCAAAGATGAAGTCGTTCTCGTGAAGACCACCGATCTTGTGCGTCCAGATCTCCACCGCGGCGTACCCGTAGCCGAACGTGATGTCGGGATGGTGATCCTCGGATTCGGCCAGGTCGCCAACTTTGTTAACGAATTCCTGCGCCTGAGCGAAATTCTTGAACTTGAACGTACGCTGCAGGCGGGTGGCGTCGTGGGTCAGCTCCCAGCCAGGCACCTGGTTCATGTACCCCTCGGCGCGCTCCCGGGGCATGGGCTCGATCCCGCCCTGGCAGGGCGTGCACTTCTGCTCGGTCAGACTCATGCTGGCTCCCTTGTTGCCGCGCAACGTTTCATGCATCAGGATTTGCGTTACCGTAGAGCATAGCCTGCGGGTGGACAGGCGGCCTTTCAAGGGCCCGTGATCATCCTCCCTGCGCCGGACGCCATCACCTTCACGGAGCCACTCCATGTCGCAAGCGTCATCCCCAGCCCCGCGCCCCACCGTCGCCCTCTTCGTGACCTGCCTCGTGGACCTTTTCCGCCCCTCCGTGGGCTTTGCCACCGCACAGTTGCTCGAACAGGCCGGATACTCCGTGGACGTTCCGGAAGCCCAGACCTGCTGTGGCCAGCCCGCCTATAACAGCGGTGATCGGGCCCATGCGAAGCAGATCGCCAAACAGGTCATTGCCACCTTTCGCGAATACGCCCATGTGGTGGTCCCTTCCGGCTCCTGCGCCGGCACCATCACGGCACATTACCCCGATCTGCTTCGGGACGAACCGGACTGGGCCCAGGCAGCCAGGGATCTGGCGGATCGCACGTGGGAACTGACGCGCTTCCTGGTGGAAGTCGCGCAGGTGGACCTGCCCACCGTGGACCATAAGACCACCACCACTTATCACGACTCCTGCTCCGGGCTGCGGGAACTGGGCATTCGCTCCCAGCCCCGGCAACTGCTCGGCCGGGTGAACGGGCTACAGCTGCGGGAAATGGCGGACACGGACGTGTGCTGCGGCTTCGGCGGGACCTTCTGCGTGAAGTACCCGGACATCTCGGAACGCCTGGTCTCCAACAAGGTGGACAACATTGCTGCCACCGGGGCCGACATGGTGGTGGCCGGAGACCTGGGCTGCCTGTTCAACATCGCCGGACGCCTCCACCGGCTGGAGAAACCGGTGCGGGCCTACCACGTGGCGGAAATCCTGGCCGGGACCGCGCGCAGCGAACCGGCCATCGGCGAGGGGGACCGATCCTGATGGAATCCCGTGCACACCTGTTCAAACCCGCGGCCCGTGAAGCCCTCCACAACCCGGATCTGCAGCAGGCGCTGACCCGTGTACAGGCGGGCTTCGTCGGCAAGCGCAGGACACTCGTGAACAAGTTCCCGGATTTCGAAGGCCTTCGGGACCGTGGCCAGGCCATGAAGGATCACACCCTCGCCCACCTGGATTACTACCTGGAGCAGTTCGAGGCCAAGGTGCACGAGGCGGGGGGCCACGTCCACTGGGCAGAGACCGCCGAGGACGCTCAGCGTATCGTCGCGGACATCTGCCGCCAGGCGGACGCCCGCATGGTCACCAAAGGCAAGACCATGGCCGGCGAAGAAGTGGGCATCAACGAGGCACTGGATGCCGCCGGGCTGGAAACGGTGGAAACGGACCTGGGTGAGTACATCATCCAGCTCGCCAAGGAGCCGCCAAGTCACATCATCGCCCCGGCCATTCACAAGACCCGCCAGCAGATCTGCGATCTGTTCGACGAACACCACCACCAGGGCACGTTCAAGGAGAAGCTCCGGGAAGTGCCGGACCTGGTCAACGAGGCACGCGGCATCCTGAGGGGGAAGTTCCTGAATGCCGACGTGGGCATTACCGGTGCCAACTGCCTGGTCGCGGAGACCGGCTCGATGTTCCTGGTGACCAACGAGGGCAACGGTGACCTCACCCACTCGCTGCCGCGGGTGCATGTGGCCATCGCCGGCATCGAGAAACTGGTGCCCACCCTGGACGACGCGTCAACGCTGATCCGCCTGCTGGCGCGCAGCGCCACGGGCCAGGAGATGACCGCCTACACCACCATGGTCACCGGCCCGCGGCGCGGTGATGACACCGACGGTCCGGAGGAATTTCACATCGTGCTCCTGGACCATGGGCGCACCAACATGATGTCCGGGCGCTTTCGCGAGATGCTGCGCTGCATTCGCTGTGGGGCCTGCATGAACCACTGTCCGGTGTACGCCTCCATCGGTGGCCATGCGTATGGCTGGGTGTATCCCGGCCCCATGGGGTCGGTGCTGACACCGATCTTCGTCGGTCTGGACAAGACCAAGGACCTCCCCAATGCCTGCACCCTGAACGGGCGGTGCCAGAGCGTCTGCCCGGTCAGGATTCCCCTGCCCGACCTGCTCCGCGATCTGCGCGAAGCGCAGTTCGATCAACATCTCACACCGGGCACGACCCGGCATGGCCTGGCCGTCTGGGCGTGGTTCGCACGGCGACCGCGGGTCTACAACGCCCTGTCCCGGCTGGGGATCGGCCTGCTGGGACGCCTCGGACGGCGTCGCGGCCGCTTCCGGCGGCTTCCCCTGGCCGGCGCATGGACCGCCGGACGTGACTTCCCCGCGCCGCAACGCACCACGTTCCAGGCGGCATGGCGGCAGCATCTGAGCCGGAGACAGACTCATGAGTGACGCCCGAACCCGCATCCTGGGCAAGGTCCGAGCCGCCATGGGCCGGGAAACCACGCCGACACCGGCCGACGTCCAGGCCGCCCGGGCCGGGGCCCTGGGCAAGGGGACCCCGCAGCGCCCCGTCTGGGAGGAAAGTGATCTGGCGCGGTTCTGCCGCTGCATCGACGACGCTGCAGGCACCTGGGTCACCGTGCCTACCCTGGCCGAGGCCGGGACCGCTGTCGCCGATTACCTGGCGGAACGAGAGGCCGGCACCACCGTTCACCGCGCTCCCGACCCGCGCCTGGATCACGTCGCATGGCCGGGCCACCTGGCGGTGGAACGCGCCACCGACGGTCGCAAGGCCCTGGCCGCGGTGAGTTGTGCTGTCGCCGGAGTTGCCGAAACGGGCTCACTGGCCCTGGTCTCGGGTCCGGACAATCCCGCCACGCTTGCGTTCCTTCCCGACTACCACATCGTGGTTCTTGGCACTGCCGATGTCGTGCCCTGGTTCGAGGACCTCTGGGCACGCATGCGGGAGCAGGAGGGTTTCCCACCGCGGAGCTTCAACTTCATCACCGGCCCCTCCCGCACCGCCGACGTGGAACAGACGCTGCAGCTCGGCGCCCATGGTCCGCGGAGCCTGCATGTCATCCTGGTGGAGAACATGCCCTAGTGTCGTCCGCCAGACACCCTGTCGCTGAGGGGACCCTCCCGCAGCTGCAAAAAAAACCCGCCCTAAGGGCGGGTTTTCGTTTTGAGGGCCCGGCTGATCCTAGCGTTCGCTGGGATGTCGGCCCTTGTTCATGAACATGAAGCCGATGCAGAAGGCGACCCAGAGCAGGAACACCAGATACCAGATGTTCATGCCGCCGACCACCAGGGCCATGCCCACCAGACCGGCACCCAGGACGTAGTACGTCATCGGGATCAGGGTCTTGCGGATGATATCCCCTTCACGGCCGATCAGGCCCACAGTTGCCGAGGCGGCCACCACATTGTGCACGGTTACCATGTTGCCGCCGGCACCACCCACGGCCTGCAGCGCCACCACCAGCGAAGCACCGGCGGTACCGAGGCCGATCTGTTCGGCGGTGGAGATCTGGAAGAAGGAGAACATCAGGTTACTCACCGTGTTACTCCCGGCCAGGAAGGCCCCCAGGCCACCGATCAGAGGCGCAAAAATGGGCCACAATCCGCCAGCCAGCGTTGCCACGCCCTGGGCCAGGACTTCGGGCATGCTGGCGATCTGCGCCGCAGCCCCCATGGCCACACCACCTTCCAGGGCGTCGCGGATCTGGGTGACATCGTCATACCCGCCGGGTGCGGAATTGATGAACACCTGCACCATGGGCACTGCGAAGATGAGCGCCACACCGGCGGCGAGGATGGTGTTGCCCGCTGTCTTCCAGGCGTTCAGGTAACTGCCGTGATTCCACATCTGGTGCAGGAAGTAGGTAATGACCGAGGTGACCAGAAGAACAAAGCCCGGCAGGTACAGCGGTGTGGAGCTGGCACTGATGTTGGTGCCGAAAATGTTGCTCCAGGAGAACTCAAGGGACTGCAGAGCCGCCACCACCGGATCGATGGTCCGGGTCAGCACCAGCAGGATGGCCACGATGACGTACGGCGCCCAGGCCTGGGCCTGCGTGAGCTGCTTGGCCCCCTCGGCCCGCTCGGGCTGGGTGTCATCCTGGAAGCGGCTGATCCACTCCGGTTCCCATTTGCTGCGCTCCTCGAACTGGAAGGTGTCCTTGGGCACCAGGAATCCAGCACGGGCCGCCGGCACCACGATGGCCAGGCCGATGAGACCACCCACCAGGGACGGGAACGCCGGCCCGAGCAGCGCCGCAACCGCGTAGTACGGGATCACGAACGCCAGTCCGGCAAACAGGGCAAACGGCCATGCACGCAGGCCATCCATGAAGGAGCGGTTCTTGCCGAAGAAGCGGGTGAGCATGCCCACCATGATCAGCGGTACCAGGAAGCCGACGATGGAGTGGATCATGGCCACCTGCATGCCGATCTGGTTGACGTACTCGATGTGCGTCATGCCCGCGGCTTCGACCATGCGCTCAGTCACGCTCTGGCCTTCAAGCCCTTGATTCACACCCACCAGGATCGGTGTGCCCACGGCCCCGAAGGACACCGGCGTGGACTGGATGATCATCGCCGAGACAACCGCCGCCATGGCCGGGAAGCCCAGCGCCACGAGCAGCGGCGCCGCAATGGCGGCCGGCGTACCGAACCCGGAGGCGCCCTCGATCAGACAGCCGAACAGCCAGGCCACGATGATGGCCTGCACCCGGCGATCCGGCGAGATGTCGGCAAAACCGCGCTGAATAGTGGCAATGGCGCCGCTCTCACGGAGCGTGTAGAGCAACAGGATGGCACCGAAGACAATGAACAGTATGTTCAGTGCCACCACGATGCCGTTTACCGAGGCCGCGGCAACCACCGCGAATTCGGTGCCCCAGAACGCCAGGGCGATAACGACGGCGACTGCGTAGGCCAGCGGCATCGCATATTTGGCCGGCCAACGCAGCACCACCAGGAACAGGCCCACCGTTGCCAGCGGCAACAGGGCCAGGAAAGCCAGTAGACCCAGGTTCATTCTTCTCCCCCCGTGGAATGATGACGGTCACTGAATTGTCGGGCGGCGAACGCCCGCCGATAAGTCACGATCCGGAATCGTGTTGGATACTTCCGGCTCCCTGCGCAGACACTGTCCGTGTTCCGCCCCGCGCCAAACGGCCTCATGGGCCCTGTTTGCCCCGGAGATTCGCTGACCTTAGCCCATCAAAAGGCCGAACCCTAGACGCAGCGCATCAATTCGACGCCGTATCCGGCCGGGGTAGGCGTCAGGCGATGTGTGGCGTAGGCTTGCCAGGGTGGCATGTGCGACATGCTGCCAACAGTCCGAAGCGGGGGTGCCCCGGCGAGGGTTCTGGTAACCATGACAGGACCCTGGCGGGGAGCTGAGAAATACCCTTTGAACCTGACCCGGTTCGCACCGGCGTAGGGAAGCTTCGATGATCCGTCTCATCGAATGCGCTCTCGCTTCGTGTTTTTCATGTCGCCCCGGCGACCCGCCCGTACCCAGGGGGAAAACACGATGTCTTCGAAACGATTGACCTTCGACGCCAGCCCGCGTCAGCTCGACCCGGAAATCACCCGCGCCTTTCCGGCTTCACGCAAGGTGTTCGTCACCGGCTCCCGCCCGGATCTTCGGGTGCCCATGCGGGAAGTCACCCAGGCCGACACGGTGGGCGATGACGGTCGCGAGACCAATCCGCCCATCACCATCTACGACACCTCCGGACCTTATACCGACCCGGACACCCCCGTTGACCTGGCACGGGGCCTGCCCGCCATGCGGGAGGGGTGGATCAGCGAGCGTGGCGACACCGAGGAACTGTCCGGTCCCAGTTCCGCCCACGCCCGGGAGCGGGCCAGCGATCCGGCCACCGCAGCGCTGCGCTTCGAGCACATCCGCACTCCCCGGCGTGCCCTGCCCGGCGTGAATGTCAGCCAGATGCACTATGCCCGCCGCGGCATCGTCACTCCGGAAATGGAGTTCATTGCGATTCGCGAGAACCAGCGTCGGCAGGAGCTCACCGATCAGCGGCTGCTGCGCCGACACCAGGGAGAGGCCTTCGGGGCGCGTATTCCCGACGAGATTACCCCGGAGTTCGTCCGGGACGAGGTGGCCGCCGGTCGCGCCATCATTCCGTGCAACATTAACCACCCGGAGCTGGAGCCGATGGTCATCGGCCGCAACTTCCTGGTGAAGATCAACTGCAACCTGGGCAACTCGGCGGTGACCTCCTCCATCGAGGAAGAAGTGGAGAAGATGGTTCGCGGCATCCGCTGGGGCGGTGACACCGTCATGGATCTCTCCACCGGCAAGCACATTCACGAGACCCGGGAATGGATCCTGCGCAACAGCCCCGTTCCCATCGGCACGGTCCCCATCTACCAGGCCCTGGAGAAAGTGGACGGCAAGGCCGAGGAACTGACCTGGGAGCTGTTCCGCGACACGCTCATCGAGCAGGCGGAACAGGGCGTGGACTACTTCACCATCCACGCCGGCGTCCGTCTGCATTACGTTCCGCTGACCGCCGACCGGGTCACGGGCATTGTCTCCCGTGGCGGCTCCATCATGGCCAAGTGGTGTCTGGCGCACCATCAGGAGAGCTTCCTTTACACCCACTTCGAGGACATCTGCGAGATCATGAAGGCCTACGACGTGGCCTTCTCCCTGGGAGACGGGCTGCGCCCCGGTTGTATCGCCGACGCCAACGACGCCGCCCAGTTCGCCGAGCTGGAGACCCTGGGAGAACTGACCCGGCTGGCGTGGGCCCACGACGTCCAGGTCATGATCGAGGGGCCGGGCCATGTGCCCATGCAGAAGATCAAGGAGAACATGGACAAGGAACTGGCCATCTGCGACGAGGCGCCCTTCTACACCCTGGGGCCCCTGACCACGGACATCGCCCCCGGCTACGACCACATCACCTCCGCCATCGGCGCCGCGCAGATCGGCTGGTACGGCACGGCCATGCTCTGCTACGTGACACCCAAGGAGCACCTGGGGCTGCCCAACAAGGAGGATGTCCGCGAGGGCATCATCGCCTACCGCATAGCCGCGCACGCCGCCGATCTCGCCAAGGGCCATCCAGCCGCCCAGGTGCGGGACAATGCCCTGTCCAAGGCGCGGTTCGAGTTCCGCTGGGAGGACCAGTTCAATCTGGGCCTGGATCCGGAGCGCGCCCGCGAGTACCACGACGAGACCCTCCCCAAGGAGGGCCATAAACTCGCCCACTTCTGCTCCATGTGCGGACCCAACTTCTGTTCCATGAAGATCACCCAGGAAGTCCGCGACTACGCCCGCGCCCACGGCCTAGACACCCAGGAGGCGCTGCAGCAGGGCATGGCCGAGAAGGCCAGCGAGTTCCGGGAATCGGGGCATGATGTCTACCGGCCGGTCTGACCCTGGATACCCCGGGCAACAGTTCGTGTCCCGCCCCAGGGCGGGACACGAACGTAACGATTCGCTATCCTGTCGCAGCAGTGGCAGAACGCGCGACACCAAAACATGAGGAGAAGGACCCATGAGCAGTGAAGGGACGAGCAGCGTGCTCGATGAACCGGAGAAGTCCTGGAACGTCTGGTGGCAGACCAACGTGCTGACCCTGGTGGTGGGCGTGCTGGGGATCGGACTGCTGGGCTACGTCGGCTATCTGGTGACCACCAACGGCTACGAGGTGAGCGGCGGCATCATGCTGATCGCCTCCATCACCCTCGGCTGCCATATTGCCGAATGGGCCCGCACGCTATTCCTGCGCAAGCGTGGTCTGGTCTGAACTCCGTCTGGCCCGCCGGCGCTGGATCAACCAGACCAGCGCCACCAGCGCCAGTGCCGGCAGGTAGAACCACTCCGCCGCCGGCCGCTGTGCCGGCACCAGCACGGAGGTGATCTGCCAGCCGGACTCCAGCCCGGCACGATCCGCCGGGCTGCCGTGGCGGACGTCGGTAACACGTACCTGTCCTGCCAGCACCATGACTCCGACGCCGGCATCACGCAGCCGGGGCTCCGGATTCTGATCCGCATCTCCGAGGCGCAGCATCACGGTGCGCGCGGCTTCCCGCCCCTGCATGTCCAGCCCCTCGCCACGAAAGCGCAGGAATTCGCCCTCCCCCAGCGCCTCCACGGTCTCGGTGAACTCCTCGGGCCCCAGATGCTCGTAGGGTTCCGCGACCCGATCCATCCAGAAATCGGGCCGAAACAGCGTAAACGCCGCCAGCAGCAACACGGCGGACTCGGCCATGCGGCTGCGCGTCACAAACCAGCCCTGGGTGCCGGCGGCGAACAGCAGCATGGCCACCACTGCTGAGGCGACCACCAGCGCCAGCTCCCCGGCGCCCTCGACGCCGATCAGGAGCAACTGGGTGTTGAAGATGAACAGGAACGGCAGAGCCAGGGTGCGCAGATTGTAGACGATGGCCTGCAGGCCGGTCCGGATCGGGTCGCCGCGGGACACCGCTGCCGCCGCGTAGGAGGCGAGGCCCACCGGCGGAGTCACGTCCGCCATCAGGCCGAAGTAGAACACGAACAGGTGCACGGCGATCAACGGCACCACCAGCCCGGCCTGCGCACCAAGCTCCACCACCACCGGTGCCATGAGCGTGGCAACGATGATGTAGTTTGCCGTGGTGGGCAGCCCCAACCCCAGAATCAGGCTGATCACGGCAGTCAGTGCCAGCAGCAGCATCAGGTTGCCGCCGGAGAGGGTCTCCACCACTTCGGTCATCACCAGACCGATGCCGGTCAGCCCCACCGTGCCGACGATGATTCCCGCCGTCGCCGTGGCAATGGCGATGCCCACCATGTTGCGCGCCCCGGTGGCCAGCGCCTGGAACAGATCACGCACGCTCTCCCGCAGCGCGCCGCCCAGGAACCGGTATTCGCCGGCCATGAGCATGAGCAGCGGACGCTGGGTGAGGACGATGCCGATGAGGAAAACCACCGCGTAAAAGGCGGACAGCCCCGGTGACAGTCGCTCCACCACCAGCGCCCAGATCAGCACCACAACCGGGAGCAGGAAATGCAGCCCGCCGACCAGCGCCCACCACGGGGAACTGCTCATCTCGGGCGCCGCCGCGGCACCCGGCCCCACCGAACTGTCCGGGCTTCGGGCGGCCAGGGCCAGCAGGCCAACGTAACTGCCCAGCGTCAGCAGGGCGATCACCGGTGTTGCCCAGTCACCCAGCACGAACTGCAACCAGCCCAGACCGAAGTAGACGACGCCGGCGAGGATGAACAGGCCTGAGACGCTCAGCCCGGCGCGCAGCACCATGACCATCAGCGGTGACGGATCAGGACGTGCCTGCCCTTCCATGCCATGCTTCAGCGCTTCCAGGTGCACGATGTAGATCAACGCAATGTAGGAGATCACCGCAGGGAGGAAGGCGTGGCGGATCACCTCGTGGTAGGGAATACCCACGTACTCCGCCATGAGGAACGCAGCGGCCCCCATGACTGGCGGCATGATCTGCCCGTTCACGGAACTGGACACCTCGATGGCGCCCGCCTTCTCGGCACTGAAACCCACCCGGCGCATGAGCGGTATGGTGAACGTGCCGGTAGTCACGGTATTGGCGATGGACGACCCGGACACCAGTCCGGTCAGGCCCGAGGCGATCACCGACGCCTTGGCGGGCCCACCGCGCATGTGACCGAGAAACGCGAATGCCACGCGAATGAAGTAGCCGCCGGCGCCGGCCTGGTTCAGCAGTGCCCCGAACAGCACGAACAGGAACACGAAACTGGTGGACACACCCAGCGGGATGCCGAACACGCCCTCGCTGGAAAGCCACTGCTGGGACATGGTGCGGGCAAAGGAGGCCCCGCGATGCGCGATCAGGTCCGGCATCCATGGCCCGGCAATGCCATAGACCAGGAACACCACCGCAATGATCACCAGTGGCGCGCCCATGCTCCGACGCGCGGCTTCCAGCAGGAACAGCATGCCGGTGCCCGCCACCACCAGATCCACTACCAACGGGCTGCCGGGGCGCATGGCCAGTTCCCGGTGGAAGATGTACAGATACAGGGAGCTGCTCATGGCGACAAGGCCGAGCACCCAGTCCATGGCGGGCACGCGCTCGGTGGCCGGGCGCGTCCAGGCCATGGCGGCCAGCACAACGGCCACCGCCGCCATGACGGCAAACGCAGGCCAGTCAGTCCGGCCAGCCGCCCAGTAGTTCCCGGCCCACAGGACGAGCAGCGTCGCCACCGCCAGCCAGAGCAACGCCCACAGACGCCCCTGATGGCGATATCCTCCGGCATGAAAGACGGTCGCTCGGGCCGGAAACAGTGCGAAGGCCAGGAAAAGCGCGAACCCCAGATGGATCGACCGGGCGTGGGTGCTACTGATATCTCCCCAGTCGAACCAGGCCGGCAGGGGCGACGCAATCCACAGCTGGAACAGGGACCACGCGACGGCGACGGCATAGAGCAGCCAGGATCGTCCGACCCCGGCCGCCCGGGCACCGCCCTGCTCGATGGCTTCCGCCGCTGGCGGCGTACCGCCCGCCTCCGGCATGGTCAGTCGAGGTGCTCGCCGTAACCCGCTTCTTCAAGGTAGGCCCGCGCGGCGTCATGCATCGGCGCGCTGCGTCCTTCCCGCAGCATCGTCTCCGGCTCCAGAATCTCCAGCGCGGGATGGAGCTCGCGGAAGGTATCCAGGTTGTCAAACACCGCCGACATCACCGCCCGCACCAGGGCATCGGAGGCGTCCGCCGTGGTGACCAGCGTGGCCCCCACACCGAAGGTGCGCACCGGCTCGTCGTGTCCCGGATACATGCCGCCGGGGATTTCCGTCGACAGGTAATACGGGGTCTCGTCGACCAGTTGCTCGATGTCGTCGTGGGTCACCGGCACCAGGCGGGCATCACAGGTGCTGATGGGCTCCTGGATGGACCCGGTGGGATGCCCCACCACGAACACGATCGCATCCACTTCGTTGTCGCACAGAGCCTGGGCCTGCTCTCTGGATGGCAGTTCGGCGGTACGGGCAAATTCGTCATAGTCCCAGCCCAGAGCATCCATAATCACATTCATGGTGCCGCGCTGCCCCGAACCCGGATTACCGATGTTCACCCGCTTGCCGCGCAGGTCAGCGAACGTCTCCACGTCCGCGTCCGGGCGCACCGCCACAGTGAACGCCTCCACCTGCAACGAGAACAGCGAGCGCAGATCTTCGAAGGCACCCGCGTCGGCAAAGCGGTCGCTGCCGTGGTAGGCATGGTACTGCCAGTCGGACTGGACGATGGCCACGTCCAGCTCGCCGCCGCGCAGGGCATTGATGTTGAAAATGGAGCCCTCGGTGCTCTCGGCGGAGCAGCGCAGTCCGTGCTCGTCCTGGCCACGATTCACCAGGCGACAGATGGCGCCACCCACCGGGTAGTACACGCCGGTCACCCCGGCGGTACCAACGGTCATGAACCGCTGGTCGGCGGACGCGGGCAGCGTCCAGCTCAACAGCACCAGCATCAGCACCGCTGCACCCATCAATGCGCGCGGGGAAATGGTCGGGATGTTCACTAGCATGACAGCAGCTCCATCGATGCCACAGGAATGATGTCCTCATGATACACACTCAGCGCACGACGCCCACCACCACGGCCCTTCCCGCAATGCGCCCGGGCCCCGTATGATGCTCGCCGAAGCCACGGAGACCCGTCATGCAACACCATCGAATCATCACGTTGTCCCTCGCCGGCACGCTCTTGCTCGTTGGTTGCGGTGGTACACCGGATGCCCCCACCGTCACCGACGAACGCTCCCTGGACATTGACGTGGAATCCGCCACCGTGGTTTCCACGTCACTGGGGGCCCGGGTGATCTACTGGAGTGATGACCGGGTGGAGCTCGCCGTGGACGACGCCTGGGACGCGCAACACCGGTTCGACCATCCGGTTTTCGAGCGCGTGGCCGACGCCTGCGCGGACTCCCGGCCACAGGACGTGTGGACGGTGAGTTCCGCCCGCCTGGTGGACGGCGACGAAACGGTAGCGACGCTGGTGGATACCGACGATGACCCGGTGGCCTGGTCCGATCTCGGGGAACTGGACCTGCCGGAGCAGACGCAGGGCTCCGAGCGGCTGGTGGTTACGCTGCATTTCAGCGATGACGCTGCACCGGTGGATGGCGACAGCCGTTGGCGCGTGCGTGCCGGCGGGGCCGGCACCAGCCTGCATCGCGACCTGGAGGCACGGGTCACCGGCATCAGCGACGAGCCCGGGCGCGCCATGATCGACAGCGAGCTTACTGCGACGCGCCATCTGGACGTGGAACTGCGCAACACCGGCAACAACCGTTACACACTGGATGCCGACCGCAGCGGTGCCGGCCTGGGCGACGAGCTGCTGAGCATGGCTGCCGACCAGGCGGGCACCATTGCCGCGGGCAGCCGCACGGTGGTGCAGGTCCCCCTGCGTCTGCCCGCGGACATCGAAGAGCGCTTGCAGTCCGAAGCCAGCCTGGACCGTGTCTCGGTGGACGACATCCGCAGCTGGCAATGGCAGGACAATGGCACGCCGCTGGCACAGCACCGGGCGGACGCCGTGGAGCGCATGCAGGGTGCCGCCTACATTGTCGCCCGGGATCAGGGCGGCCGCGAACGTACCGGCTTCGCCGACGCCACCATCGTGCTGGATCGTCTGGACCGGATACACTCCGTCAAGTGCATGGATGGTGAGGCCCCATGATCACGCTGGCACTGCTGCTCGCTGGATCCATCGCATTCGTGGCTCTGGGCTGGGCCATGTACGGCAGCACGGGACGCCGGCGCCTCGCCCTGGGGACCCTCGCACTGGTTCTGCTCATCGCCCTGGTCTGGACCGGCATGGCGCTGGTGGAACCCGGGGCCGCCTGAGCGATCCCGGGCCTGCGTTGCCCACTGTATTCCCGGAGGGAGCATGCTGAATCTGTTGCTCGGTACCATCGCACTGCTCGCCCTCGCCGCTTCAGCGTACGTCCACCATCAGCTTCCACGCCGGGTTCCTACGGTGCAGCATCTCCGGGTCGCCCGGATCGTTCTGCTGGCCACGGGCATCGCGTTCGGCTGGGTCATGGCGCGGCTCTACGGGGTACTCACCGAGCTCAACATCGTACTGGTGTTTGTCGCCAGCATCGGCATGGTTCACGTCCCCGCGGCGGCAATTCTGTTCGTGAAATCCTGGAGCGTGGACGAGCGCTAGTGCGCTCTAGGGAAACGCTGAACAATTCCCGCGTGCCTCTGTGCGCGCGAATTGTTCAGCGTTTCCCTAGGCCGCCTCCGGCGGCGACAGCAGGAAATGACCCCGCGCCGTGGCGATGGTGGCATCGCGATCGGACTGCCACGTTTCCACGGCTACATTGGCGATCCGCTGACCCTGGCGCCATACCCGGCAGCAGGCGTAAGTGTCTTCCGGCTTGCCCGGGCGCAGGTAATCGATGGAGAAATCCACCACTCGGGGCAGCATCGAGGCCTCCATGCGCCAGAGCAGTTCGAAGATCGCCGCATGTTCCATGAAGGCGCCCACGGCTCCGCCATGCAGCGCAGGCATGGCCGGATTTCCGATGTTGTCGCGGCCGAACGCCAGACGGAACAGCAGATCGCCCTCGGCATCTTCCTGGAAATCGATGCCGAGCATGCGCGCGTAGGGAATCAGTTCGACCAGTTTGCGGTAGTCGTGCTGCTCCCGGGCCGCCAGCACCATCTCGCGAAAGTCGGTCATGGTGTCCTGCGGGAAGCCATTCATACGTCTCTCAACAGGCTGCTTGTGCCAATCACCACGGGGCTGCTCGCGTTGAGCTCTGTGACGGTGGCTTCGACAAACGCCACTGTCCGGGTCAGGTGATGACACGCCGCATGGACCCGCAGCCCCTCCCGGCCCAGTGTCGGCGCCAGGTGGTCCACCCGCAGGTCCAGCGGGACAACCCCTTCATTCGATGCCATCACGGTCAACGCCGCGGCCCGGGTCGCCTTGTCCAGCAGCACGGTCAATACCCCGCCGTGGATCTGGCCCCGCCAGGGATTGCCCACCAGGCTTTCATGCCAGGGCTGGTACAGGGTCACGCCCCGCGCGTCCAGGCGCTCCGCAAGGAGACCGGGATGCAGCGGATCGTCCAGCAGAGCGTCCAGCCACGCGGGGAAGGCGGGGGCGCAGCCAACCACCCTGTCAGGCATCGTCATCGCCGGCTGCGGCGTCCTCATCCGAGTCCGACTCGCTTCGGTCCAGAATGGTTGCTTCCAGATCCGCCTGGAGTTCCAGAGGCGGCACTTCCACGCCCTCCAGCGCGGCATCCCAGGCCACGCCGACCCGCAGTCCGTCCCCGTCCATTCCGGGCAACCACTCTTCCATGAAGAAGTCGAGAACCACGGGCTCCGGCACGAACTGCTCCCACTCGCCGGAAGCGCAGGCCTGGGCGTCCTCCTCCGAGGCCCAGAACGGCATCACCATGACCTGGTCATCGTCGGCAGAGGGCGCCAGGGCCCACCCCTCGTCGTCACTCAGGCCCCAGACCATGCCCGCCTCGACTACTTCATCAAGAAACGCTGCGTAGGCGGGATCGACACCATCCGGTGTTGAATCCATCATTGCCGATCACCTCCACTGCCCCGGGGATCGCGGCAGTCTACTAGCACTTTTCGCCCCTGCGCCAGGCCTGCCCCTGCGACCGGCGTCAGTTGATCCTGAACGCACGCACCAGTTCCTGCAGTTCCGCGGACAGACGCGCCAGCTCTTCGCTGGCCTGGCGGCTGCTTTCCACCGATTCACTGCTCTCCTCGGCAACCTGGTTGATGGTGTCCACGTTGCGGTTGATCTCCTCGGCGGTGGAACTCTGCTCCTCTGCGGCGCTGGCAATCTGGGTGTTCATCTCGTTGATGCGCCCCACGGCCCCTGCGATCCCCTGGAGAGCCTCGCCCGCACTCTGGGTCCGGTCGACAACGTCCCGGGTCTGACTGCGGCTCTCCTCGATGACCTTGACCGTATCACCGGTGCCCGACTGCACCCGTTCGATCATGTCCTGGATCTCCTGGGTGGACTGCTGTGTCCGCTGCGCCAGGCTGCGCACCTCATCAGCCACCACGGCAAAGCCACGCCCCTGCTCGCCGGCCCGCGCGGCCTCGATAGCCGCATTCAGCGCCAGCAGGTTGGTCTGCTCGGCAATCCCGCGAATGACGTCCAGCACCGAACCGATGGACTCGCTTTCCTCGTTGAGCCGGCCCACGGAGTCCGCCGCTCGCTCCATCTCCGTCGCCAGACGGTTCACCGCAGAGACGGTCTCGTCCACCACCGCCTGGCCCTCATTGGCGCGAGCATCGGCATCCCGTGCAGCCTCTGCCGCCTCGGTGGCGTTACGTGCCACTTCCTGCACGGTGGCGGTCATTTCGTTCATGGCCGTGGCGACACTGTTGGTCTCGGAGCGCTGCCGTTCGACGCCCTCCGAGGTCTGCCCGGAAATGGTGGACATCTCTTCCGCGGAGGAGGCGAGCTGACTCACGGCATCACGCACCTGCCCGATCATGTTGCCCAGCTGCTGCTGGATCTGCTGGGCACTGCGAGCGATCATGCCCAGCTCGTCGTCGGTACTCTTGCGCACGGGCTGGGAGAAGTCGCCCCGGGAAAGGCGATCCAGATCCTCGCGCAGCTCGGCGGCCGGGCGCAGAAGGCCGCGCTGGAGAAGAAGCAGGAACACGACAAAGGCCACCGCCACCGCCGCGGCCAGCAACCCGAGGCTGAGGGCAATCGCCTGGTTGGCGCGCTCCAGGTTCCGATCCGTCTGCGCAGCCGCCACATCCACCATGGTGTCGCGGGCCTCGATCAGCGAGCCGAGACTCTCCTGTTCCACGCCCTCCGCCCATTCGTAGCCGGCCATCGGATCGCCGAAGGTATCCTCGAAGATTTCCAGGGCCTGCTGGTACTCGGGCATCATGGCGGCGTGCTGTTCGCGGAACGCCTCCAGGGGCTCGGCGACCTGCGGGTGGTCGACTTCCGCCAGGAGATCGGCGGCCATGTCCTGGATGTCTGACTGATACCCCTGGAAGCGCTCCCAGTGCTCGTCGCGCCGGTGGCCCTGGTTGCCACGGAGCAGCAGGGTCAACCACTCCTCCTGCTGCGCGGCGAATTCCGCACGTATGACCTGCAACTGACGCTCCTGCTGGGATTCCACCGTGGCCAGGCGCTGATAGCCCTGAATGCTGTCGAAGAGCTGATAGAACCCGAACAGTGTTGCAATCAGCACCAGGGCGGTACCGCCACCGGTTATGAGCAACAGCTTGTTGCGGATACTGCCCAGAATGAACCGGCCCATGGGAACCTCTCCTTCAGTGAATCAATCGTCCAGCAATGGCGGTGGTCGGCGATCAACGCGATGGCAATGCTGCCTGACGCCCGGCGTTGTTGATGGATATCGGCCCAACTGCCTGCGACTTGAGGCACAATAGCGATTCGGTCCACGCGGCTCTGTCGGCTGTGTCGCAGAATCCGGGGCATTACCCATGCACTACCGCACCACCAACCCGTTCATGCACGTCCTGCTGGTCCTCGGCGGCCTGGCGATTCTGGGGGCAGCGCTGATCTTCGGCGCCGTTCTGCTGGCCATTCTTCTCGGCATCGGGGTCATCCTGGCCATCGTCCTGTGGGTACGCTTCTGGCTCATGCGGGGGCTGTCCCGGACCAGGGCGGGCACCACCACTCCGCCTCCGGAACAGAGCCGAAAGCGTCAGCACACAGTGATCGAGGGCGAGTTCCGCGAGGTCAGCCGCACCCGCGAGGAAGAACGGCGACGGGATGACTCGCAGGACTGACGCGACACGCTCCGCCCCGGGAACGGCCAGCCCGCACCCGGGGCCGCTTACGCACCCGGGCTGTGCGCTGTGAGCAATTCCGGAGCATGATCCCACAAGGGGCGGGCCGCATCGGGCAGGGGTGCCAGATGGCCGGGCTCGAGGCCGGTTCCCGGAGCATGGAAGTCGGACCCGCACGAGGCCGCCAGCCGGTGCCGCAGCGACAGGCCCAGCGCATCCCGCACCTGCGTGGGCGTGGTCCGCCCCGTCACCACCTCGATGGCTTCACCGCCGGCACCGGTGAACGCCTCGCACAGGCGCCGCAGCCAGGCCCCGGTCATGCCGTAGGCGTAGGGGTGGGCAAGAACCGAGCGGCCTCCGGCAAGGTGAATCCAGCGCACGGCCGTTTCCAGGCTCACCCAGCCAGGGCGCACCCACGCCCGTCCCTGGCGCCCCAGGTAGCGCTTGAACGCCTGCGGACGGTCCCTGACAGCCCCCTGCGCCACCAGCCAGTCGGCGAAGTGGCTCCGTCCCGGGGCGTCGGCGCCGCGCCGGTGGATCACCGTCTCGGCACCGCCAAGCCCACTGCGGGCGAGTCGGGCGACAATCGCCTCGGCACGCTCCCAGCGCTGGGCCTGCTGATACGCCAGCCCCTGTTGCAGCACCGGGTGTCCCTGCAGGCCCAACCCCACCAGGTGAATCTCCCGCCCCTGCCACAGGGTCGAGACCTCGACGCCGGCAATCACGCGCAGGGTGCCTGCCTGATGCGCGGCCTCCTGCGCCGCCACCACCCCCGCCGTGGTATCGTGGTCGGTCACCGCCAGGTGGGTGACCCCCCGTGCGGCGGCCCGCTCCACCAGTTCCACGGGTGACAGGGCACCGTCCGAGGCGGTGGTATGGGCATGGAGGTCGGCGCAGAAGGTGGGCGCTGGTACTGGCGGGGTTTGCATCTGACCGATGGTCCCGCGATCCTTCCCTCGACGCAACGCTATCGCCGGATGAGTCAATGCCCAGTGGAGACACCACGCCAGGCGCCTACGGTCCACCGCTGGTGACCTGGGACACGGAGCAGCGGATTCTCGCGTACGCAGGCGACTGGACCTGGCAGGGGTTCGCGCAGCGGGTTCCGGCGCTACCCCGCACCGATGCCGGAACCGTTACCGTGGACACCACCGCCATGCAGCGCCTGGACACTGCGGGAGCGGTCACTCTGCGCCGTCACCTGGAGAGCCTGGAAGCGCAGGGACATCCCGTGGATCGCGCCCATGTCCAGCCCTCCC